>NZ_JAYWYX010000008.1:0-130111 GCF_048147925.1 Acinetobacter sp. 226
TTCGACAGTTAGTTAGCTTTTTAACCCCTAAACCTATGAAAATCGGGTGGGGATGATTTTTTTGTCGTGTGCAGAGAGTATTCTTTTAATCTTTTTTGTTCATTTCAGAAAGTAGGTCCAGCTGAATTTCCTGGATTTGTGCCAGCCTTTCCCATTGATGTAGCAGCAAATGATCTAATTTTTCATGTAAATACTGAATTTCCAGTTCGGCTTTTAAATTAATCTGATAATCATTTTGTGAACGTAAACGGTCTTTTGCTTCCTGTCTATTCTGGCTCATCATAATAATAGGCGCCTGAATCGCTGCAAGACAGGACAGGATTAAATTCAACAGAATAAATGGATAAGGGTCTGCAGGCTGAGTCACCATCACCACAGTATTTATCGTAATCCATAGACCTAGGAAAATTGCAAAACAGATTAGAAAGACCCAGCTTCCACCAAAAGTTGCAATTTTATCGGCCAACCTTTCACTCAAGGTCCATTTTTGTTCCAATGCCGTTTCTACATTTTTGGTGATCAGCTCATGTTCATGCATGCTATGAATCACTTCAAACTCAAGATCAGTCAATTCACCCTTTTCCGAACTTAATAATGAATGCACATACTGCATGCGATATCGGGTCAGATCTGTCTGGCAGATATAATCTTGCGGAGTCCAGTCAGGAAGATCCTTTGCAATTTCTTCGGTAATGACCTTTCTGACAGTTCCCATCGGTGTAAGATTTTTTAAAGGAAAACGTTTGCCGCACACCAAGCAGCTATGATTTTCATTTTTTTCTTTCATGATGATTCTCTTTTTTACCAGCTTTTCCAGCTATCATTTGGATATATCTTATTGGTTTATTGATTTTTTACTTTTATAATTTTTATATCAGTTCAGTATTACTTTCCCTCGAACTATTAAATTATTAAGTCCCAAATCGGTTAGATCTTTGGTTGATAAAATGCTTTGCCAAGTGCACTATGATCTGATCATTCAGGTTAATTTTCAGATCGATTTCATCTATCTGTCTCTACCTAACATAAATTTACTATAATCATCATAATAATAAAGAAGAGGCTTCATTATGCGCCACTCATACCATCTTGAAAAACATTATATTGAACGTGCGGGCTGGCTTCGCGCAGCTGTACTGGGGGCAAATGACGGAATTATTTCAGTCACCAGTCTGGTGGTGGGTATCGCAGCCAGTGGAGCATCCAAGGAAATTTTACTGGTGACCTGTGTTGCTGGATTAATTTCTGGTGCCGCCTCTATGGCAGCGGGTGAATATATTTCAGTCAAATCCCAGCAGGATATTGAAAAAAATGACCTGCTCATGGAAGAGCGTGAACTGCAACGCCATCCCAATAATGAACTAAATGAGCTGAAGACGATTTATATACAACGCGGCCTGGAACCAGGTTTGGCACAAAGGGTTGCTGAGCAGTTGACTGAACATAATGCTTTGGATGCTCATGCCCGTGATGAGATTGGTATTTCAGCGCATACCTCTGCCCGACCCTTTCTTGCGGCATTTTCTTCAGCTCTGGCATTTACCGTAGGCTCATTATTTCCTTTAATCTCGATTATGATTCTGCCAGATCGATATCTGGATAAAGGCGTTATACTAATTGGGGTTCTAAGCTTGGGAATGATGGGTGCACTGGCAAGTTATGCAGGTGGAGTCAGCGTGTGGAAAGGTGCAGTCCGGGTAATGCTCTGGGGAATTATCGCCATGTTGTTTAGTGCCTGGATAGGATCATTATTTAATGTGTCAGTTGCCTAAACATCTGTTTATCGTTTTGACAGGCTCACAATATGATAGCGTGACTATTATTTTAAGTTAGCTGAATAAGGTTAATAAAAATCTGGCTACGCTAACAAAACTCGGGTTTATTTTAAGCCATTTTGGTTTTAATTTAGAAAATTAAAAGCAACATTCTTGAACTGAAAGATATATTTATGGAAACCGTAATTATTTTTGCCATGTTGGCAATTATCATAGTATTGCTGATCATTTTCTATAACAAGAAAAAGTAAGAAAGCAAATATTCACTTTTATAATTCTAAGGTTTTTGTAAAGCTTAAAATAAATTCTGTAGTTTTAAATCAATCAGACTTCTTTCATGAATCAGAAAATAATTATTTATTAAAATTTTAAATATTTTCATTATTAAATGATTTCTAAACCAAACTCGCGCTATTTTAGCTGAATTTTTCTTTAGATCTAAAAAAAAAATGAATCATAAAAAGCCTGATCTTGGTTGATCAGGCAATCCATCGATACTGAATAAAATGCATAAACAAAAAATCATGGGATTTGATTTAAATAAACTGCTTGATTGTTGGAAAACTATGTTGTCCGTATTCAAATATGGCAGCATCCCAGAGATCAAACATCGGAACTTTCACATCCAGAGCCAAAGGCAGTTTTTTTTCATTAAACTGCATATGCGTTAGATCTGTTCCCCAGGCGATCAAATCAACATCCAAAGTAATCTGATGTGATGGACGCACTCGCCCGGATGCCTTTTCTAGCTGTTTAAGTAGCTCAATCAATTCTCCACTGGACACCGAACTTCGCAATAAACACGCTGCATTCCAGTAATTGGCTCCTATGCCATCACGGCAAGGAATCATATAAATGGGAGAAAACTGAACTTCCCCCCATTCGGAAATACGTTGCTGTGCAGCCTGAAAATTTTGTTGAGGATGACAATTACTCGCTAATGCTAGGGCGAAAATCGTTTCGGTGGCGTTCAAGACGTATTCCTACAGAATTGGCTTGCGCGATAATGGCAGGCTTACGGATCGTAATATTAATCGATTCAATTGCTGTAAAGGTAGTAAAAAGTGCATTTAGCACCAACTTTGCTGCATGTTCAATCAATTCAGGCTTGGCTTCTTGAATGACCTTGCTGGAAATCTCACAAATTTCTGCATAATTTAGCGTATCTGCAAGCGCATCTGAGTTTGATGCCTGTTCTAAATCGGTGTGAATAGTCAAATCCAGCATTAAAGGCTGAATAATCTGGCGCTCCCAGTTAAAGCAGCCCACAACTGTCTCGACTTTTAAGCCTTCAATAATAATGGCGTCCATTGGATTGCTCGATAAGATGATATTTACCACTAATTTCCCGAAGTCCCTTTTTATTAAAGAGGGACTTGCATTGCTTATATTTTATCAAGCAATGAGACACTCCTCCATGCGCTTTTTTAAAGCCCTGCTTTAAAATTTGCGAAAGAAAAGAAGGTCGGGAGAAATTAAATTAATGCTTTAACAGCAGATTTGGATCCATACTTTGCACCATTTGCAAACGCTGATCTGCATAAATGTCTGTATATGGCGCAAGAATCCGCATAAAACGATCGAAATACAGCATTTGTTTGAACAGTAAGGCAAAATCACGCGGGAAGCGGATGCCATGACGCTCACCCACAGCCACCATATCCATCATGATATCGTTGAGATCTGCAGGACTTGAGGTCAGCAGTTCCTGCGGATCGGCAAGCATCACCCCGCTAAACAGACGCTCAAGATCAGCAGCCAGCACTTTAGTGTCAATCTCAACTGCAGTCATGCCCATTTTCAGCATGTTTTCTGCCATCAAGGTATAATTGGTATGCTGCAAAGCATCCATAAAGGCCATACATGCAGTCCACACTTCAGGTTTGAGCTGCCCAACAATACCGAAATCAATAAAACCAACCCGGCCATCTTCAAGAAGCATCAGATTACCGGCATGCAGATCAGCATGGAAACTATTACACATCATCAGACTACCAAACCAGGTATTCATGGCTGTAATTAATACCTGTGACGGGTCTTTTGCGACCTTTTTCACCACTTCAAAATCGGTCAGTGGCACACCATACAAACGCTGCATGGTCAGGACACGACGAGTTGAATACTGATGATAAACTTTTGGTGCCGTGGCCGCCTTGTTGTTGGTAATATTCAGATAATTGACGAAGTCATCCAGATTTTGTGCTTCTTCAATAAAGTCGACTTCACGTACCATCCGGGTTTTGATTTCTTCGACAATATCGGCCAGTGAGGCAAATTTCACTTTTGGTACGGCTTTTTCCAGCAGCTTTGTTGCCCAATGCAGGACATTCAAGTCGGTATAAAGAATGGTTTCCACACCCGGCTTTTGCACCTTAATAACAACATCTTCACCCGATACCAGTTTGGCCGCATGTACCTGTGCAATTGAGGCAGAAGCCAGTGGTGTTTCCTCGATTGAGGCAAAAATCTCATCCAGATTACGGCCAGCAAATTCTGAGGCCAGTACTTCCTGAATATAGCTAAATGGCAAAGTCGGCGTCTGGTCCAGACAGCCCTGAAATTCTTCTACATATTCACGTGGAAATAATGACGGCGTACTGGCAATAAACTGACCGAGCTTGATATAAGTTGAACCTAATGATTCAAAAGTCTCGCGCATGAGTTTGGCGTTGCTTGGCTTTTCGGTAGCATATTTGATGCCTGCCTTTGCCGCAACCACCGCGGTTTCACCCATACGGGCAACCGAGCGTATTCCATCTAACCAGATATTGTTTTTCATAATGTCTTAGGAAAAATTAATTACATGCAGTGTAGCAAAAAAATTAAAAATTGCAGGTTTATCTTGCCTGACAGATTGGACAATCTGTATCTTTTTCGAAACTTAAAATTCGCTGCTTGAAGCTGAGACCATCCCAAAGCAGAAGTTTCTGTCTCAGTGGCATTACTCCCAAGCCCAAATATAGCAATGCATGATGTGCCTGCAGACTTGCCATCACGTTGGGTGTGGTTGCGAGTACACCAGAATCGGCACAGCGTAAACTAGTATCCTCTTGATGCTCTGGCGGGAAGAGGCAGGCATAACAGGCAGAATCACCTTCAATCATAAACATTTGACCTTGCATGCCAATGGCCGAGGCGCTGATTAAGGGTACATTGAGTTTTACACAGATCTGATTGACCAAGTAGCGTGTTTCAAACTGGTCACAGCCATCCAGCACCAGATCCTGCTGCCCAATAATACTTTCTGCATTGTTCTCAGTTAAGGCCTGATTGATATAGTCAATCTGCACATTCGGATTAATCTGCCCCAGCCTTTTTGCCAGTGTTTCTGCCTTATAAAAACCTAAATCCTGTGGAGTAAAAGCCAGTTGTCGTTGCAGATTACTCATTTCAATCGTATCTGGATCAATCAGGGTAATTTTACCGACTCCGGCACGAGCCAGCAGTTCTGCTAAGACACAACCAATCCCGCCACATCCCACAATACAGATATTAGAAAATTTCAGTTTTTCCTGTGCTTCAATATCCCACCCCTCTAAGAGGAGCTGTCGAGCATATAAGTGCATTTCTGCATCGCTCAGTTCGAATTCTGAAGATACAGTATCCGTATTAAATGTAGACAATGTCTTTCCCTGTTTTGAAAATAGTTAAGAAGTAATCGTCATAGAAGTATAAGTACTGAAATTTCAATATATGGATATATTTCAGGTAAATTGACTTCCCTGCATATAACCAGCAAACCAAGCAATGGCTTAGAAACGGCATCAAATAGCATATCAGTTAAATGCTCGCGATCAAGTTGCCCATCTTGGGGTGCCACAGGATTTTTTAATGATACCAATTAGATCACAACTCGTGGAAAATTCTCATTTGTTTAATAGAAGCTATCAGAAATTTTAGATACTTACGTTGATTTAGAATAGCGTATGAAAATTTTTAGCTTCCTCTACTGTTGCAACATTGTGCCTGAGGATCCGCTAAACATTTCTCTCAATAAGTTATATTGCCACGTTAAACATGCCGAATGTTAACTTGCTGTAGGGAGTGAATTAACTTTTATAGTGCTCAACTCCTTCACTTTTCTTCATTTTCACTTGCGATTTCTTATAATTTTCTCTCATTTATTATCATATATTCACTCTTTACCACCCTGTAACTGCCCCCTGCTTGTTTAGTGCTTCTGTAGTCACTTTCTGCCATTCAGTATGAAAATGTATAAGTTCAGTGAGACCTTCTGTATCGGTTCTTAAATATGGTTAAGCTGCTTAAAGCCACAAAAAACTGAATCTTAAGAACCATGGAGCAATGATATGACTGAACAGCATTCAGAACATAATAACCGTGAAAAATTATGGGAATTGATCAAAGACGTCCGCTTTACCATGATCAGTCATCAGACCGATACTCAAGAACTTCACTCACAGCCAATGACCATGCTTAACTCTGAAGCGATGAATGAGGATCAGAATCTTTATTTTATTATGAAGGACACCAACGATATTGTTCAGGCTGTAAATGCGGGCCGTCGCCATTTGGGACTGTCTTTTTCCAAGCCCTCTGATGATATTTATGTATCCATTAGTGCACATGGGGAAATCAGTACAGACCGCATGCTGATTGAGAAGCTATGGAATCCTTGGGCAGAAAACTGGTTTCAGGGTAAAGACGACCCAAGCGTTCGTGTTCTGATTGCCAAAGCAGTAAGTGCTGAATACTGGAATGTGAAAGATAATAAAGTGACCCATTTACTCAAAGTTCTTAAAGGAAATGTAACAGGTAAACCGGAAGAACCAGATACAGAACATGAGAAAGTGACTCTATAAATTTTAAACTTTTCTCTCCTGTTTAGCCTCTTTTCATAAGAGGCTAAATATTTGATTATTTTAAATTTAAATGATTAAAAATTACATTGTAATGACTCAAATAGCGTGATTAATATTTTAAACAGCTCCTCAAAAGCAATCGGCTAAAAAATAAAAAGGCCGCGATTGCGACCTTATAAATTTGCTTTAGTAAAATTAACTGACCTGTTTTATTGCTTGAATTTTAGCAATTTCCTGCTGTTTAAGCAGATTGCGCTGAATTTTACCACTGGATGTTTTGGGTAAATCACTAACAAATTCAATCTCTTTTGGATAGGCATGTTTAGACAAGCGGGAACGCACATAGTTCTGCAGCTTGATCATCAAGTCTTCATTGGCGGTATATTGTGACTTGAGCACCACGAAGGCCTTCACAATTTCAGTGCGTTCAGGATCTGGCTTACCCACTACGGCGGATTCCAATACTTCCTCACATTCCAGCAAGGTGCTTTCTACATCAAAAGGCCCAACCCGATAGCCCGACGTGGTAATGACATCATCTGCACGACCAATAAAATCAATGCCACCATATTCATTCAGTTTGACTGTGTCACCGGTTAAATAATACTGACCAATAAAGGCTTTCCGGTTATTTCCGCCATAGCCGTCAAACCACATCAAAGGTGAAGCTGAACAGTCTATTGCCAGGGTACCGACACCGCCTTTTTCTACTTCCTGATGCTCTTTATTCAATACTGCAAAACGATGCCCCGGAATCGCAAATCCAGCCGAACCAACTTTTTTATAATGCTCCAGAGCATGATGATTGGCAATCACCATCCCAAGTTCAGTCTGTCCATACTGGTCATAAATATTGACGTTTAGATCCAGATTGAACCATTGAATCACTTCTGGAGTTAAGGGCTCACCTGCACTGCTGACTACACGTAAATATGCACTGATTTCAGCATCAAATTTTTCTTTAAAGCCAAAGAACATCCTGAATGCCGTTGGTGAGCCCGTCAGGTTATTCACCTGATATTTTTTAATGATTTCAATTGCATTGTCTACACTAAAAGCACGCTCATCCATAATGATGCTATGCCCTAAGCTCAAAGGACCTGCAATGCCATAATACAGGCCATAGGCCCAACCCGGATCGGCCAGATTCCAGAATGAATCCTCCTCACGTAAATCGACAGCGTGTAGCATATAGCCTTTAAATGCCAGTAAAGCCTTTAAAGGAACAGGCACTGATTTCGCCAGTCCGGTGGTACCTGAAGTAAACATCATCAAAAAAATATCACTGAATCGGCCTTGAACCGGTTCAAAATCGCTTGGATATTGCTTGATTTCAGTCCAGAAATCGGCATCTTCTTCAGCACAATCAGGAGTTGGATGTACAGTTAAAATATGAGGAATACTCAGATTATTCAATTTTGAATGCTGCTCCTGATTGGTAATAATCAGCTTGGTTTGAGCAGAGTTGATCCGATGTTCAATAGCCTTGCTTTCAAAAGCAGTAAATAGAGGCTGATAAACCGCACCGATACGCCAGGTCGCCAGTATGGTAATCAGCAGTTCGGGAGTGCGTGGAAGCAGACCGGCAATACAGTCGCCCGCGCGCAGCCCCCGTGCAGTCATGTAATGGGCCAGTTGTCCTGAAGCTTCAGCCAGCTGCTCAAAAGTCCATTGTTGTGCGTTTCCATTCTTGCCTTCCCAGATCAGTGCAGTTCGGTTTTGACCCAGGTAGCGACCACAGCATTCAGTATAAGCATTGATGTTCTCTGTACTTCCAACCAGATGTTCCTGAACCATATTTTCAAAATTAAAATCAGCATATGCCTGCTCTAATGTCTTCATGACGACAACCTCTTTCCTATTGTAGTTTTCAGGCGAGCTTGCCTGAGTTTATCCATTTGTATTTGTTGTTCCTGCTGATTCCATCAGCATAATTTTTCAAATCTGCATTCATGCCCTATGGCTAGGACCTGAATAAGGCTTATTTTCGATTATTCGCACTGTATGTCTTTAGAGCATCATATTCAGTTGAATCCTGCAATTTCCATATCCATCAATGTAAGTGCAGGATTTGAACATCCCTCAAAGTCTGTTTTTTTAAATTAAAAATCAGCGTTGACATACTTCACGCGCAATCACCAGTCGTTGAATATCTGATGCACCTTCATAAATCTGGCTCACTCGCACATCACGATAGATACGTTCAACCGGAAAATCCGACACATAGCCATAGCCACCATGAATCTGGATCGCATCCGAACAGACTCGCTCTGCGATAGTCGAAGCAAACAGCTTGGCCATAGAAGCTTCTTTTAAGCATGGCTGGCCAGCATCTTTGAGCGTTGCCGCATGCAAGACCAGTTGTCGCGCCGCTTCAATCTGGGTGGCCATATCGGCAAGCCGGAATGCCACAGCCTGATGTTGAACCAGTTCCACCCCAAAGGATTTACGCTGATTGGCATACTCTACCGCGGCATCCAGTGCAGCACGTGCCATACCGACAGATTGTGCTGCAATCCCGATCCGGCCCGACTCCAGATTAGACAAGGCAATTTTGTATCCTTCGCCTTCCTGCCCCAGCAGGTTGGCAGCAGGAATCCGGCAATTATCCAGAACGATGGTCGCGGTATCGGAACAATGTTGCCCCATTTTTTCTTCCAGACTGGACACGATATAACCCGGTATATCGGTCGGCACCAGAAAACATGAAATACCTTTTTTCCCTGCAGATTTATCGGTCACAGCAAATACTAGTGCAATCTGTGCGTGTTTACCTGTGGTGATAAATTGCTTGATGCCATTTAAAACCCACTCGTCGCCATCACGTTCGGCTTTACATTCCAGAGCGCTGGCATCCGACCCAGCTTGTGGCTCCGTCAGGCAAAAACACCCCAGCCATTCACCTGTCGCCAGTTTGGTCAGATATTTCTGTTTTTGTTCCTCTGTGCCATAGCGCTGGGTAATACCACAAGGCAAAGAATTCTGCACGCTGACAATCGTCGAGATCGCTCCATCTCCGGCGGCGATTTCCTCAAGAGCCAGTACCAGCGAAACATAGTCCAGACCTGCTCCACCCCATTGCTCGGAAACAGTCATGCCCAAAGCACCCAGCTCACCCAGTTCTTTGAGCTCCTGTGTGGGAAATTGTGCTGTTTTATCGCGCAAACCAGCGGTTGGTTTCAGCTTCTGCTGCGAATAATTCCGCATCATTTCCTGAATCATTTTTTGTTCGTCATTTAAAATCACGGGCCTTTCCCTTCTTTATTCGTTCTATCCAGCATCAGCACAGACTTTTTAATTTTCAAAATGTGATGTTTTTTTGGATGTATTCGGCAAATTCAACATACAACTTTCCCTGGCACGTCATTGCCATTTTGATGAATCAGAGAAAGTATCTTTATTTAATGAATTATTTTGGTGCCATACGGATTGCACCATCCAGACGAATCACTTCACCATTCAAATAACTATTTTCAAAAATATGACCAACTAACTGAGCAAATTCCCGTGGTTTGGCCAGACGTGGTGGAAATGGCACCATTTGTCCTAAAGCATCCTGGACATTTTGCGGCATGCCTTTCAGCATTGGAGTTTCCATGATGCCCGGCGCGATGGTCATGACACGGATCGCTTCACGAGCCAGTTCACGTGCCAAAGGTAAAGTCATTGCGACTACTGCACCTTTGGATGCCGCATAAGCAGTTTGACCAATTTGGCCGTCATAAGCGGCAACCGAAGCGGTATTCACAATCACGCCACGTTCTTCTTCACCCGATTGCAGCTCATATTTTGCGATTAAAGCCGCCGCATGACGCAGCATATTAAAAGTACCGCTCACATTAATATTCAGCACTTTCTGGAACATCGCCAATTCATGGATGCCGTTTCGTCCCAATATTTTGGCAGATGGTGCAATCCCGGCACAGTTCACCAGACCATTTAGCTGACCATAATTGCTTTCGACTTCAGCAAAGAAGGCTTCGACAGCCTGCTCGTCAGTGACATCCAGTTGTACAAATTCGGCCTGCTCACCCAGTTGCTCCTGCAGCGCGACACCCTGTTCCTGGTTCATGTCTACCAGAATAACCTTGGCACCCTGTTCCACCAGATGGGTTGCTGTGGCTGCACCCAGACCCGACGCGCCCCCGGTAACCACTATCACTTTTCCCTGAATTTTCATGTTTATGTCCTTTAGATATTTTAAAAGTTACGACTTATGAAGAAGAGTAAACAGAGATTTTATTCTGTACAATTTCCAAATATTGCATCTTGATTGATGGATTTGGACAATAAAAAAAGGATTTCTGACCGGCCATGCATTTACCTGTCTTGGAATATAGCAAGGGAACCATCTCGATTGATCTGGTTCATGAAGCATTATTGAATGCCAAAGCACAACATTACGATATTGCTGTTATCTTAAATAAAGCCGGTATTCCGTTAGAGATTCTGCACTCAGCTAAGGCTCGGATTTCAGTGGCGCAATATGCAGCACTATGGACCGCGTTAGCAGACAGCATGAATGATGAATTTTTTGGTATGGATAGTCATCCCATGCGCCGTGGCAGTTTCAAGCTGTTATCCAAAATGCTGTTGCAGACAGAGACACTAGAACAAGCCTTGCAACAAATCCTGCAGTTTTTTAACCTGATTCTGGATGATCTGCACAGTACACTCATGGTCGAGGAAAACTTTGCCTATATCGTAATTTATGACCAGAAACAGACCAAACGCATGTTCAGTTATGCCACCTATGTAATGCTGATCCATACCCTCTTATGCTGGTTAAGCGGCCAGCGAATTTTACTCAATCAGATTCAGCTGAAATGCACCGCGCCAATCAATGATTTTGACTATAAAGTCCGGTTTTGTGAACAGATTGAATATCAGGCCAGTGAAAACTATATCCAGTTTGATGCTGCCTATTTGCAACTCCCAGTAAAACAGGATCAGACTTCCTGGTATCAGTTTATTCAGCAGACGCCACATAACCTGCTGGTCCGTTTTAAAAATCCGTATGCTTTAAGCACCCAGATTCGCAAACAGCTATTAGATGTACCACCCGCAGACTGGCTGGAACTGAATGAACTTGCTTTGCAAATGAATATCTCTGAAGCCACCATACAACGCCGTCTGAAAAATGAAGGCCTGAGTTATCAGCAACTTAAAAATGAAATTCGTTGTGATACTGCGATTGTGCTCTTAACCCGTACAGAGCAAAGTCTGCAGGATATCAGTGATCAGTTAAATTTCCAGGAAGTCAGCGCCTTTCATCGTGCCTTTAAAAAATGGACTGGTGTCAGTCCGGGGGCTTACCGGCAAAATATTACAAAATAATCTATATATATTAAGACGTGAAAACGATTAAAACTCAATTAATGACTTTAACGATATATTTATTCAATAGTTATATAATTCAAGGGTCGTAGTCTTAAATTACAGAACTATAGAGTCATCCTAAAAGCTTTTATTCTCCTATTAATATGGGTTATTTTTCAATCAATTTAAAACATCCATTTTTGGCTGTATTTTTTATTTTCCTTTCTTGTTGAAGGTATCTCCATGTTAAAGATGACTGATGTATTTGAACAAAATCTTGTTCAGAATTTCTCGAAAGCTTTATTTTCTTCAACTGACCTCATCACAGAACAGTTGAATCAAGGGATTTTAAATGCATCGGATGCAGAACTTAAACATGCAATTTTGCACTTCTTTAATCAGGTAGACGCTGTAGAAGCGGCTCAAGCCCTTGAAATACCAGAAGAACGTATCAACGAGTTACAGCAAGGTATTGCATTGAAAGATGAAAAATCTTTGGCAGACACTTTGAAGGTTGTGGCACTTTGTCTGGCAATGGAAACTGGCAGTCTGGATCAGGTCGAAGTATATGACTGTCTACAGGACTATCCGATGTAATTCTTTTTTAAGAATTCCTCGAAAGCGGTGCTCTGGCATCGCTTTTTTTTATTTTTAGTTATACTGCCTTGGCGTGATGCCATTAAGAATGTTTAAGGTTTCAGATGCAACTGGGAATTGATAAAAACTTGAATAAAAAAGCGACCATACCGGTCGCTTTTTAATAAAGAAAGATAGATTACAGATTAATGTGGCCACTTCGCCAAAGTCACACGATCATTACCACCATAATCTTTAACCGTGCGGACTTGCTTATAGCCCGCCTGTTTAAATAGATGTTGTACGGCGTCTGCCTGATCATAACCATGCTCAAGCACCACCCAACCATTCACAGTCAAATGCTTCTTGGCTTGAATAATAACGTCCTCCAGATCAGCCAGACCCTTTTTGTCTGCCACCAGAGCACGTTCCGGCTCAGTCGCCAGATTCGACATATGTGCATCATTCGCATCGATATACGGCGGGTTTGATACAATCGCATCAAAGAACTGACGGCCAAATGGCTTTAACCATGAACCGAGAACAAATTCCACATTCTCAATATCATGCTGTTCTGCATTATACTTCGCTACCTCAAGCGTAGGCGCGTAAATATCCGAAGCCGTTACGAACCAGTTTGGACGCTCGGATGCAAGCGATAAGGCAATTGCACCTGTACCGGTACCTAAATCTGCCACACGGGCATCTTCAGGCAGGTCCAATTTCAACACAGTCTCAACCAGTACTTCAGTATCTGGTCGTGGTACCAAAGTATCTTTGGTCACTTTGAGGTCCAAAGTCCAGAATGGCTGTGAACCAGTGACATAAGCCAAAGGCTCACCGGCAGCTATACGCGCCAGACCGTCTTTATACGCCTGTTCCTGTTCCGGCGTTAGTTCCTGATCCTTTTTCATCAGCAGATCAAATGAATCAATCTTGGTGATGTGTTCCAGTAACCAGGCATTTTCCTGACGTTCGTAACTTTCAGCTTCGCCGCGCAAAGCCAGCGCTTGTAAAATATTCATTATCCACCATTCTGCTGTGCAAGCATGGCCAACTGATCGGCCTGATATTCACGATGCAGACTGTCCAGCAATTCAGTCAGATCACCTTCCATCACCGCATCCAGCTTGTATAAGGTCAAGTTAATACGATGATCGGTCATACGGCCTTGTGGATAGTTGTAGGTACGAATACGTTCGGACCGGTCACCTGAACCAACCAGGTCACGACGCATTTCAGAAGTAGCCGCATCCGCAGCAGCACGTTTGGCATTTTCCAGACGTGAAACCAGTAAAGCCATGGCTTTGGCTTTATTTTTATGCTGTGAACGTTCATCCTGACACTCAACCACTGTACCGGTTGGGAGGTGGGTAATACGAACAGCAGAGTCAGTTTTGTTAATATGCTGACCACCGGCACCTGAAGCACGGTAAGTATCAATACGCAAATCAGATGAATTGATTTCAACCGAAGTATCGACATCCACTTCCGGAAGAATCGCTACCGTACATGCAGAAGTATGGACGCGGCCCTGAGATTCGGTTGCAGGTACACGCTGCACACGATGCGCACCACTTTCGAATTTCAGGCGACCATAGACACCTTCACCATTAATCAGACAAATGACTTCTTTATAACCGCCATGCTCGCCTTCATTTTCGGACAGGATTTCAAGTTTCCAGCCTTGAGACTCAGCATATTTACTATACATACGGAACAGGTCACCCGAGAAAATTGCCGCTTCATCACCGCCTGTTCCAGCACGAATTTCTAAATACGCCGAGTTGGCATCATTCGGATCTTTCGGAATCATCAGGATATTCAGATCAGCTTCAAGCGATTCAATTAAAGCTTTATTTTCTTTAATTTCTTCCTGTGCCATTTCCTTGAAATCCGGGTCTGACAGCATGGCCTGAGCCGTTTCGATGTCTTCTTCAGCCTGTCTGTACTTGGTCCAGACATTGGTGATTTCTGTTAAGTCATTATGCTCACGTGATAATTGACGGAAGCGCTTGTTATCAGAAATGACTTCTACATCAGCTAGCAATGCGGTCAGTTCTTCATGGCGGTCAGAGAGCTGGTCTAATCGTAAACGTAACGATTCTTTCATTTTCTAAAAAATCTCAAACATATGGCTGCAGCTAAATATTCATTTAGCACAGCGAAATCAAAAAATTGCGCCTAGTTTAACGACTCTGGCCTCTAATGAACATCATTATTGAGTAAGTCCAGCTTGCTATTGTTCTCGTTCTAATGCCTTTGTTAATAAATATGATTAAAAATAGTAAAACTGCCTTTGTTAATAAATATGATTAAAAATAGTAAAACTGCCTTTTTAGTAATCGATCTTATGCTTATTTACTGCCGATTTTACAATTTTCCAAATAAATCCAGTAATTATGAAGAAAGATCTTCATATTGTTTGCAGCATGATTTGTTACATTTTCTGCATCGAAATAACTACAGTCCCATAAATGGACACGGAGTAATGACATGAAGCTTAATGCACTTTTAATGAGTACAGTTTTAGCTGCTGGTTCAATGATGACTGTAAACGCATATGCCGACAGTACAGCACGCGTTGCAGCAGCAAGTGCTTTGGGTAGTGTTGCGGGTACAGCTTTAGGTAAAAATATGGGTGGCAATACTGGTGCAACCTTGGGTGCTGCTTTAGGTGGTGCTGGTGGTGCAGCGGTTGCAAGCAGCAAGAAAAACCGGACTGAATCTGCAATTGGTGGCGCTCTAGGTGGCGGTGCAGGATATACAGTAGGTAAAAATATGGGCGGCTCTAACGGTGGCTATATTGGATCAGCATTGGGCGCTGCGGGTGGTGCTGCATTAGGTAACAAGATTTCCAAGGATAAAACTGCTGAAAAACGCTCTAAACACTGGAAAAAACGTTACCGTTAATTTGAATTCAGGCATTTTAGGCCAGCGGCTACATTTAACACAAGAGGCACCTTCGGGTGCTTTTTTATTGCTCTTTTATTCCCTCCAAATTCATGTAAAGCATCAACTTATCTTGCCAACATCATGAATAAATTAAGGAGATAAAAATCACAATTCGCCAACACTGTCTCCATGCTGTTTGGCGCTTGCTAGATTAAATTGATTTTATCAACAAAATACAGCTAGATATATAAAAGGTGTCCTCATGAACTATAAATCTCTAATGATCGCTGTCGTAGCAACCTCAGCCATGGGTATGACAGCTGCCAATGCAGGCAATACAACCAATACAGCTTTAGCTTCTGCTTTGGGGGGCGTTGTGGGTGCCGCAGTCGGTAATAAAATGGGCGGTACCACTGGCGCAACAATCGGTTCAGCGATTGGTGGTGGTGCAGGTGCCGCAGTGGCAGCAAATAAACGTGACCGTAATGGTGCAATTATCGGTGGTGCTTTAGGTGGCGGTGCAGGTTATGCAGTAGGTCGAAATATGGCTGGCAGCAATGGTGGTTATATCGGTGCAGCACTCGGTTCAGCAGGCGGTTCAGCTTTAGGTAAAAAAGTTAGCGAAGACCGTCGTTATGATGATCGTAGCGAACGTCGCTATAACTCTTCTCGCAATTACCGTTACAACGATTATCGCTACAATAACCGTCGTCGTTAAGACTTCATCTTTTATCCTTTCCTCCTTTATAAGCATCTTCGGATGCTTATTTTTTTTATCTTTATAATTTAGTTTACACTTATATCGATTTTCCTCGATATACAAATACAATCTAAAGTCGTATGCTTTTAAAGATGTCTATTTAAGAGTAATACTATGCGTACACTTAACGATACCCAGTTCTCTATCCTCGAACTGGTTCCTGTTCGTGACGACAAGAGCATTCAATTTGCGCTAAACCATGCGCTCGAACTTGCCCAAACAGCAGAAAAATTGGGTTATCGCCGGATGTGGCTGGCAGAACATCATAATATGGATGGCATCGCCAGCTCAGCAACCGCAGTTCTCTTAGGCTATTTACTGGCAAATACCAAAACCTTAACTTTAGGTTCTGGCGGAATTATGTTACCCAACCATGCCCCGTTGGTCGTGGCTGAACAGTTCGGCACATTGGCAACGCTCTATCCGGATCGTATTGAACTGGGTCTGGGCCGTGCTCCAGGCACCGATCAAATGACCATGCGTGCCCTACGTCGTGGCCGTCAGGAAACCGAAGACCAGTTTCCACAAGATGTACTGGAAATTCTGCAGTATTTTAAAGATCCAATTCCTGGACAACGTATCGTGGCAACACCGGGTCAAAGCACCCATGTTCCAGTGTGGTTATTAGGCTCCAGCCTGTTTAGTGCCCAGCTCGCAGCGAAACTTGGTCTGCCTTATTCATTTGCTTCGCATTTTGCTCCACGTATGCTGGGTCAGGCGATTCAGCTGTATCGTGACAATTTCCAACCCTCTGAATATCTGGATCGCCCCTATGTTTCCATGGGCGTACCGACCTGTGTCGCAGATACCGATGAAGAAGCAGAATATCTGGCTACAAGTGCTTACCAACGTGTGCTTTCCCTGATTCGCGGTCAGAGCCTGAAACTGAAAGCTCCGATTGAATCAATGGAAGGGCTTTGGTCACCACCAGAAAAAATGTCTGTCGATAATTTCTTTGCCATGGCACAGGTGGGTTCTAAAGAAACTGTTAAAGCGGGGCTGGCAACACTTTTGGCAAAATATGATGTGGATGAGTTTATTTTCACCTGTGATATTTATGATACAGAGAAACGTCTGCATAACTTTGAATTACTGATGCAAATCAAGAATGGGCAATAAATCTCATCTCTAAGTCAAAAAATGATTTTTTATTAATATTTAAATGGGTATTTAAATTTCCTTCTCCTCTAAGGATGAGCATGCTCCGCAAGAGGGAGAGGAAATTTTTATACAGAACCTCTTCCTAGACTTTCCTATAAGGGAAGGAAATTTCTTTGATAATGCTGACTTTTTCTAGTTTGTGTTATTGTCATCTACAATCCCCATTCTTCAGAATGGGTGTATTGTTTTTAATCTATACATTGATCTGTATGGCCAGCCACACAAATTCACGTGTTATCTTTTTTAATAGATATTTTTCTCTGGGCTTACTCTTTTGCACTAAAAACAACTATAGAAAATAGAATGACTGTCTAAGTTAAATTTTAAACTTTACTGCTCTGGGGCTTTTGTTAATATCTATAGAAAAGCAAATAAAATCAATTATTAAAAAATTTCAAGGAAAAACAATGTCTACCAAGCAGGATGTACATATGGGCATATTCGAGAATCGTCCCGAAAATTTCCAGCATTTTGCTGGCTTTAAAGTGCCCTCTTCCCAGCTTGCTGAATTAGACTGCGCTGGGAAAGATATTGCGATTATTGGCACGGACCAGTTTACCGTGAGTCATCTCAATCACATTAGCCAGCACGCCCGATCAGTGAAAGTTTTTCAGATTAATCCGCAATTCGTGCTTCCAGGTACAGAGCTTGGTCTGCAACGACTGCTGAATCATCCTCTGATTATCAAAAATCGACGCCTGTTTAATAGCCGGATCAAAAGTATTTTGTCCTTACGTTATCTGGAAAATCAGGTCCAGAATTTATGGTTAAGACGTCAACTTATGCCAAATCTTGCCGAAGTGTCTAAAGTTTATTTAAAGTCTGATCATTACTATACTGCCTTGCAACGTGAAAATTGCCAGCTGATTACCTGGCCCATTTCAAAAATTTCTAAAGATAGCATTTATTGTATTAATGGCGCTGAGCATCAGGTCGAACTGATTGTGTATACTTTTTCAGTATAAAACTGATCAATGGATCGGCTAGTAAACTGAAATTATAAGCTGTATTTAAAAAATACAGGTTCTACAAAATTGAATTTTTTGGTGAGTATCTAGACAAGTTGATTAAAAAATAGCGGTTTGTATTTTTTACAAAAATATTCAGTATTTTATTTATTGATAATATTGATATTTTATTTCTATGAATCTGGCTCTTTTATTAATTTTTTATCTATAAATCAGAGCCAAGTCCTCGCTCGGCTCTGCACTTTTCTTAACCGATACGACGTTTAAGACCAGTCATTTGTAGGATACGGGTAGAGATCTCCTCAATTGACATTTCAGAGACATTCAGGTATTTGATTCCTTCTGAAATATAGATGCCTTCAATCGCACGCAGTTCCATCTGACACTGGCTAAAGCTGGCATAACGGCTGTTCGCCTTACGTTCAGTGCGGATGGCAACCAGACGTTCTGCATCAATCATCAGACCAAAAAGCTTGTTTTTATGGGGTCTTAGCACTGCTGGCAGACGGTTATCATCCAGATCTTCTTCTGTCAGTGGATAGTTTGCTACACGAATACCGAACTGCAAAGACAGATAAATAGAAGTTGGTGTTTTACCAGAACGTGATACACCAATCAGAATCAGGTCGGCTTTATCATAGTGACGGGTACGTGCGCCATCATCATTGTCCAAAGCAAAATGGACAGCATCAATACGGGCTTTATAAGATTCGGAGTCCGTCACTGCATGGGTCTGTCCGACTAAAGTCGTAGGAATTGTGCCTAACTCATCAGCCAATTTACTAATAAGCCCTTCAAATACATCAAGATTTACCGCATTTGCTGTATTAATAATATCGCGAACATAAGGATCAACCAAAGTATCAAATACCAGAGGTTTTTCACCGTCTATTTGAGCTCTTGCATTGATCTCTGCCACCACACTTGTAGCGGCTTCTTCAGAGCTAATATAAGGGATAATATGAATGTCAAATTTTACGTGTGGAAACTGCGCTAACAGCGAGTGGCCAAGCGTTTCAGCGGTGATGGCAGTACCATCCGAAATAAAGAAAACACTACGCTGAATTTGTTTACCTTCCGACATTAAAATTCTCCTCCAACATTTGTCTTAGTGCTATATAATCTTTATAGTAAACCGATCTTACATGACTGTCGCTTAGTAAAATCAAAAACCTAGATGATTTGCTATACTCTCATGCCAAGATAGTGATTAATACTGCAAAAGTGGAGTAACAACTTTGGAAGCGCGCGTAATTGGTCTGGAAAAATTAGGGAAGCACGACGTTGAGCTGGTTGGTGGGAAAAACTCATCACTAGGCGAAATGATCAGCCATTTATCAAATGCTGGTGTATCTGTGCCAGGTGGTTTCGCAACGACTGCCGATGCCTACCGTGAATTTCTCGAGCAAAGTGGCCTAAACGCTAAAATCAATGCAGAGCTTGCTGCACTCAATGTTGATGACGTGAATGCACTCGCTGAAACTGGCGCAAAAATTCGTCAATGGATTGTGGATACTCCACTTACACCTGCATTAGAACAAGAAGTTCGTACAGCATTTGCAGAACTTTCTAACGGCAACCCTGACATCGCGGTTGCCGTTCGTTCTTCTGCAACTGCAGAAGATTTGCCGGATGCTTCTTTTGCCGGCCAGCAAGAAACTTTCCTGAACATTCGTGGTATCGATAACGTTCTGATCGCAATCAAAGAAGTGTTTGCATCTTTATACAACGATCGCGCAATCTCTTACCGTGTACACCAAAACTTTGCCCATGATGTAGTGGCTTTGTCCGCTGGTGTACAACGCATGGTTCGCTCAGAAACCGGCGCTGCTGGTGTAATGTTCACACTAGATACTGAATCAGGCTTCCGTGATGCAGTATTCATTACCGCTTCTTATGGTTTGGGTGAAATGGTTGTTCAGGGTGCAGTTAACCCGGATGAATTCTATATTTCTAAACCACTTTTAAATGCAGGTCGACACGCGATCCTTCGTCGCAACTTAGGCTCTAAGCATCAGAAAATGATTTATGGTGAAGAAGCCTCTGCGGGTAAATCAGTGGTTGTAGTTGACGTAGAAAAAGCAGATCGTCAGCAATTTGCATTGAATGATCACGAGCTACAAGAACTGGCTAAACAAGCGTTGATCATTGAAAACCATTACGGTTCTCCAATGGACATCGAATGGGCAAAAGACGGTGATGACGGTAAAATTTATATCGTTCAGGCACGTCCTGAAACAGTAAAAAGTCGTGAAAATGTCGGCACCATGGAACGCTACCTGTTGAAACAACGTGGCACTGTAATTTGTGAAGGCCGTTCAATTGGTCAACGTATCGGTTCTGGTAAAGTCCGCATCGTGACGTCGATTAAAGAAATGGACAAAGTACAAGACGGTGATGTACTTGTATCTGACATGACTGACCCGGACTGGGAACCAGTAATGAAACGTGCTGCTGCGATTATCACCAACCGTGGTGGTCGTACTTGTCACGCTGCAATCATTGCACGTGAATTAGGTGTTCCTGCAATTGTAGGTTGTGGTAATGCCACTGAAGTACTGGTTGACGGTCAAGAAGTCACTGTATCTTGTGCTGAAGGCGATACCGGCTTCATCTACGAAGGTGCACTTGATTTCGAAATTCAAACCAACTCGATCGAATCAATGCCAGCATTACCGTTCAAAGTCATGATGAACGTGGGTAACCCGGATCGTGCATTCGACTTTGCTCAAATTCCAAACGAAGGTATTGGTCTTGCACGTCTAGAGTTCATCATCAACCGTATGATCGGCGTACACCCTAAAGCATTACTGAACATCGACAGCCTGCCACGTGAAACACGTGCAGCAGTCATGGCACGTACTGCGGGTTATGCATCTCCAATCGAATTTTACGTAGAAAAACTGGTTGAAGGTATTTCTACTCTTGCTGCTGCATTCGCAGACAAGCCAGTGATCGTGCGTATGTCTGACTTCAAGTCAAACGAATATGCGAATTTGATCGGTGGTAAGTTATACGAACCAGAGGAAGAAAACCCGATGCTGGGCTTCCGTGGTGCAAGCCGTTATGTCTCTGACAACTTCCGTGACTGCTTCGAGCTGGAATGCCGTGCATTGAAGAAAGTTCGTGATGAAATGGGCTTAACCAACGTACAGATCATGATTCCGTTCGTTCGTACTGTAGCTGAAGCAAAACGCGTGATTGAACTTCTTGCTTTAAATGGCTTGAAACGTGGCGAGAATGGCCTGAAAGTGATCATGATGTGTGAACTTCCAACTAATGCCTTGTTAGCTGAACAGTTCCTTGAACACTTCGATGGTTTCTCTATCGGTTCAAACGACTTGACTCAGTTAACTCTTGGTCTGGACCGTGACTCTGGTATCGTATCTCACCTGTTTGATGAACGTGATCCTGCAGTTAAAGTACTTCTGTCTATGGCAATCCATGCATGTCGTAAAGCAGGCAAATATGTCGGTATCTGTGGTCAAGGCCCTTCTGACCATCCAGATCTTGCACAATGGCTGATGGAACAAGGAATTGAATCTGTGTCGCTTAACCCAGACTCAGTATTGGATACCTGGTTCTTCCTTGCTGAAGAAAAAGTAAAAAAAGCATAAATTCATTTTGAATATAAAAAAGACCCTTTAATAGGGTCTTTTTTATAAGCTCACCATCATTTACTAGTTCAAATCAATGGACTGAAAATATTCAAAAGTTAAACAATTGAATTAACTAAAATAATTAAATTAAATTTCTAAACACACCCCTACTGTAATGACAAACAAATACCAACAGTAAAGTCATACCAAACTAGCAATAATAAATGTCTACCTGAAGTCCAAACATGTATCTTTTTAGAACACAGAAGTTTTCAGTTTATGTGTAGGATGCATTTTAATGAGAAATATGATTGAAAATCCTCAATTAATCTATATCTTACGATGAGAGAGTGTTTGTTTTCAAAACAGAATTCACTACAATCTTGATTAAACCTATTTATCAGTTCACATTTAAATATTGAGATTCAGTTTATATGCAGATTTACTTGGCACGAAACAATCAACAAGCTGGTCCATATACGCTCGAGCAATTGAATCAGATGCTGGCGAATCAACAAGTCATGCTGACAGATTTAGCCTGGCATCAAGGCATGACAGAATGGAAAGCCTTAGGTGAACTTACCCAAGGAAAATCAGTATATCAACCTGAAGGCTATATCGCTCCAGCACCAACTCCTGAAACGCCTGTATTTCAGAAAAATCAAACCGAAAAAACCTCTTATGGCCAGCAGCCTCGAGTCTCTGCAAGAAAAAATGAACTGGCCAGTATTCCCAGTCGTATCTTGGCTAAAATTGTAGACCTGCTATTGTGGTTGCCTGCGACTTTTATCCTGACTGCATTTTTCACTCCTGAACAGGAAGCACGGTTCGCAGAATTGAACCAAGAATTCATGAACGTGGTGCTGAGCAGCGATGCAGATCCGGCAATGGCCCAGCAATTACAGACTCAAATGTTTGAGATGTTTTCTCAACAGGCCTGGCTTGCCACAGCAGTCTATTTACTGATTATGCTGGCTATTCAAGCGTTTCTGATTGCAAAATCAGGTCAAAGTATTGGTAAAAAACTCACGAAAATCAAAATTGTAGATGCTGATTCTGGCGAAAAAACCAGCTTGTTACGCGCTTTTACTATCCGCAGTGTGTTGTTCATTTTCTTCAATATCATGTTTATGCCTCTCAGCTTAATTATAGACTGGGCATTCGGACTGGGTAAAAAACGTCAGACCCTGCATGACAAACTGGCCAAAACTCAAGTAGTAAAACAATAATTTAGCAGCAAATAAAAACGGGATAATCTTCATCCCGTTTTTTCTTACATAACTTTGAAATTGAAATAAAATTCCTATAAATATTACCCAAATCATCCTACCAAAATCGGTTTTTATTACAGGCATTTAAAGCACCTTTACATATAGCTTAGTTCGTTAATCTCAGGCATAATGCCCTACAACGTAGCGGTGTATTATGATTAAAAGGATGTTTTTTTAAAAATCAGCCTTTTTTAGTCATGTGCACTTTAATCGCTATCCCATATTAAATTAGGGAATGGGACTCTTCACCGAGGTTGTAAAATGAGACAAACGATTTTAGCTGTATTGTCTTTATCTGCGATGACTGCACTCTTGACCGGGTGTGGTGGTGATATGGTACTTCTGAACTCTAAAGGTCCAGTTGCAGCAGGTCAAAGTAACCTGATGATGACTGCGATTTATTTAATGCTATTGGTGGTTATTCCATCAATCATCATGGCATTATGGTTCGGTTGGAAATATCGTGCATCGAATAAAGACGCAGACTATAAACCTACATGGGCACACTCTACTGCGATTGAAATTGTAGTATGGGGTATCCCTGTCATTATTATTGGTATTTTAGCTTGGTTAACTTGGTGGGGTTCCCACAAGTATGACCCATACCGTCCAATTGAAGCAGATAAAGCACCTTTAACTGTTCAAGTTATTGCTGAACAATTTAAATGGATCTTCATCTACCCTGAGCAAGGTATTGCAACAATCAACGAAATGCGTTTCCCAGAGAAAACTCCGGTAAGCCTTCGTTTAACCTCTAACTTCACGATGAACTCATTCTTCATCCCGGCGTTAAGTGGTCAGATTTATGCAATGGCAGGTATGCAAACTCACCTCAACCTATTAGCTGATGAAACTAGCCCAGCTGAAGGCTACCGTGGTTTCTCTTCAAACTATTCAGGTTACGGCTTCTCACAAATGCGCTTCCGTGCACATTCTGTGACTGATGCCCAGTTTGCCGAATGGGTTTCTGCTATTCAGGCAGGAAACGGTACTTCAGTTAACCCTAATGCAGTACAAAAAACTGTTCTAGACCAAGCTGAATTTGCAAGCTTACGTGACGGTAACCGTGGTGTTCACCAGATCGAAGCGATTATTGCAAGAGCTAAGACTCCTGAAGAGAAGGCTGCTGCCGAAGCAATGAAGCCTTACCCTACTAAGCCACACCCTGTGACTTACTACTCTTCTGTAGAGCAAGGTTTGTTTGAATCTGTGATTCACAAGTATATGAGTAACTACCACGGTGCTGACCATTCAGCTCCTGTAGAAGCTGCAGCAACTGATGCTGTTGCTCATGAAGCGTCTGCTTCTGAAGCTCATGTAGCTGGTGAACATGCGACTGCTTCTCAAGGAGAATAAGACATGAGCTTCTTAGGTAAGTTAGGTCCGGATGCAATTCCTTACGATCCAATCGTACTGGCAACTGTTGCAATGATGATCTTGGGTGGTATCGTAGTTGTTGCCGGTATTACCTACTTCAAAAAATGGGGCTACCTGTGGAACGAATGGTTCACATCTGTAGACCATAAAAAAATTGGTATCATGTATATCTTCGTATCTGTGATCATGCTGGTGCGTGGTTTCGCCGATGCGATCATGATGCGTCTTCAGCAGTTCCTTGCAAAAGGTGGCGGCGAAGGTTATTTACACCCTGAGCATTACGACCAGATCTTTACCGCCCATGGCGTGATCATGATCTTCTTCGTGGCAATGGGTCTTGTAGTTGGTTTAATGAACATCTCTGTACCGCTTCAAATCGGTGCACGTGACGTTGCATTCCCATTATTGAACTCTCTGAGCTTCTGGTTATTCGCCGGTGCTGCGGGTCTGATGATGGTATCACTTGCGTTAGGTGAGTTCGCTGCAACAGGCTGGATGGCATACCCTCCACTGTCTGGTATCGAATATTCTCCAGGCGTGGGTATGGACTACTATATCTGGGCACTGCAAATTTCAGGTCTAGGTACGCTATTAACGGGTGTTAACTTCTTCGTTACCATCATCAAAATGCGTGCGCCTGGCATGAAGCTTATGGAAATGCCAATCTTTACCTGGACATCTTTATGTACAGCAGTATTGATTATTGCGGCTTTCCCAGTGTTGACTGCAACAATCGCAATGTTAACGCTTGACCGTTACTTCGGTTTCCACTTCTTTACCAACGACATGGGTGGTAGCCCAATGTTGTATGTAAACCTGATTTGGACTTGGGGTCACCCGGAAGTTTATATCTTGGTATTACCAGCATTTGGTATTTACTCAGAAGTTGTTGCGACTTTCTCGCGCAAAGCATTGTTCGGTTACAAATCAATGGTGTATGCAACAGTAGCAATCACAGTATTGTCATTCGTTGTATGGGTTCACCACTTCTTTACCATGGGTGCAGGTGCCAACGTTAACGCGTTCTTCGGTATCATGACCATGATTATCGCGATTCCTACAGGTGTGAAGATCTTCTCTTGGCTGTTCACCATGTACAAGGGTCGTATTGTTTACACTACCCCAATGCTATGGACACTTGGCTTCCTTGTGACTTTCGGTATCGGTGGTTTAACAGGTGTATTGATGGCGGTTCCACCAGCGGACTTCCTGGTACACAACTCTTTATTCCTGATTGCCCACTTCCATAACGTAATTATTGGTGGTGTAGTATTCGCGATGTTCGCAGGTATCATCTTCTACTGGCCGAAAATGTTCGGTTGGAGACTGAATGAAACTTGGGGTAAAGCAGCTTTCTGGTTCTGGTTCTTCGGTTTCTACTTTGCATTCATGCCGCTTTATATCCTTGGTTTCATGGGTATGACTCGTCGTTTGAATACATTTGACAACCCGGACTGGGATCCGTATGTAAACATTGCCATGTTTGGTGCGGTTCTGATTGCGCTTGGTATTGTATGTTTCATCATGCAAATCGTGGTTGGTTTCCTACAACGTGAGCAACGTCTAGATTTGACTGGCGATCCATGGGATGGTCGTACCCTTGAATGGTCGACATCATCTCCTGCTCCATTCTATAACTTCGCTCATCTTCCAAAGATCCATGGTATTGATACTTTCTGGATCGAGAAAGAAAATGGTGTTGCATACGCAAAACCGACGAAGTATGAAGACGTGCATATGCCGACTAACCGTGCTGCTGGTTTCGTTATCGCGATGTTCATCACTATTATGGGCTTCGGTTTAATCTGGCACATCTGGTGGTTAGTAGTTGTTACGTTCCTTGCTTCTATCATTAGCTTCATCGTGTCTTCTTTCACCAAGAAAGTGGATTACTATGTTCCAGCTGCTGAAGTTGAGCGTATTGAAAACGAACGCTATGCGATTCTTGAAAAACACTTGAAGAAGGACTAAGACAATGGCTGAAGTACTTCATCACGATAACCACGGACATGATGAGCATCATCATCACGATGATACTGACATCACTGTCTTTGGTTTCTGGACTTACTTGATGAGTGACCTTGTCCTGTTCGGTACACTCTTCATTGCGTTCGCTGTTTTGAGTAGCCACATCCCTGTGGGTACTCCAAGTGCGAGAGACCTGTTTGGCGACTCTTTAGGTTTCGTTCTTACTGAAACCTTCGCCCTCTTGATCTCTTCTGTAACCTTTGGTTTTGCAGTTCTTGCTGCATACAAAAAAGACGTTGCAAAAGTACTGACTTGGTTAGCGATTACTTGGGTATTCGGTGCTATCTTCATCGGCATGGAACTATATGAATTCAATCACCTAGTTCATGCGGGTCACGGTCCAAGCACAAGTGCGTTCTTATCTGCGTTCTTTACTTTGGTAGGTACGCACGGTATTCACGTAACTTCTGGTCTGGTCTGGATGATCGTGCTTATGGTTCAAATCAAGAAATATGGTTTGACTCTTGCAAACACGCGTCGTCTAGCTTGCCTAAGCTTGTTCTGGCACTTCCTTGACATCGTTTGGATCTGTGTATTCAGCGTAGTTTATTTGATGGGAGTTCTGTAATGAGTCACGATCATAACGCTGCTGGCGAATCACACGGTAACGTTAAGCAATATACTGTTGGCTTCATCCTTTCTATCATCCTTACCGTAATTCCATTCGGTATGGTGATGGCAGGCGGTTTTGGCCGTGGTACTTTGATTACCGTCATTGCGATTACTGCGGTTGCTCAGATTCTTGTGCAGTTAATTTATTTCCTGCATATGAACTCTTCTTCAGAGCAACGCTGGAACGTAATTGCGTTTGTGTATACCATCTTAACCATTGCTATTCTTCTAGTAGGTTCTGTATGGATCATGAACTACCTACACTACAACATGATGATCTAAACTGATCGTCATGCTGAAAAAGTATTTATTCCTGACTAAGCCAGGAATTCTCTTCGGTAACTTTGTTACCACTTTGGGTGGCTACTTTGTAGCCACTCAAGGTTCTGTAGATTTCCTTCTCCTGCTTATTACCTTGCTCGGTACTACGCTTGTCGTAGCATCAGGATGTGTGGTCAACAACGTGATTGACCAGGACATCGACCAAAAAATGCAGCGCACAAAAAATCGTGCTCTCGTCACCAAAGCCATCTCTGTACCTGTTGCCCTGTGCTTTGCCCTGGTATTAGGCCTTGTTGGTTTTAGTCTTTTATGGTTCTGGGTAAATGCGTACGCTTTCTTATTCGCGGTGATTGGTTTTGTCGTATATGTCGGTTTTTACAGCCTATGGACAAAACGAACCACAATTCATCAAACTGTTGTAGGTAGTATTTCTGGTGCAGCTCCGCCTGTCATTGGTTATACCGCAGTAGCCAATCAATTTGATTTAGGTGCGTTACTGATCTTTTTAGGTTATGCATTATGGCAAATGCCTCACTCATGGGCGATTGCGATTTACCGCTTTGATGATTACAAAAATGCAGGTATTCCGATTTTGCCTGTAGCGCGTTCGATTCATCGTACCAAGGTTGAATCACTGGTTTATGTGGTGTTATTCACACTCACCATGAATGCGTTATTTGTCTTTGGTTATGCCAACTGGCTCTATGCAGTGGTTTTAAATTTACTGTGTATGTACTGGCTGTATCTGGGTGTGATTGGATTTAAAGCTGAAAATGATCAACTTTGGGCAAAGAAATATTTCTTGTTCTCTGTGATCCTGATTACTGTCATCAGTATTATCTTTAGTTTTACCTCAACTGCGCCATCTACACAGATTGTGTTTTTTTAAAAAGGATAGAGTTAGTCTCTATCTTTTTTATTTTGATTTCTCTTAATCCCCTACTTCCAATAGTTGTAGAGCAGCATCAAAAATTCGGCTTTATTTTTATAAAGCTAAACCTCGATCTTCCTGATTGCTTGTAAAATTCAATCTTTCTGGCTCCAGACTCCGATTATTCAGTTTTTCTAGATTTTTAACCTGATAAGTCCAGCTTGATCTTCGCAACAATACATGTGCTGAATTTAACCAGTCCAAATTTGGTTAAAGCCAAAATAAGGTTCTGATAATCGGTCTGGTTATAGAGATAATTTCGCGAAAATCTCTTATTTGGTTGAAATTATCCTTAAAGATCACTACAATTCCCCCTTCGCAAACACTGCGACACAACTTTGGTTGTGACTCCTTGCTTCAATTTACTTAAATTGGGGCTGTCCAAACCGTAAGGAGCTGACAATGCGTCATTACGAAATCGTACTTTTAGTACACCCTGATCAAAGCGATCAAGTAGTTGGTATGGTAGAACGCTACCTAACTCACATCAAAGAAGCTGAAGGTCAAATCCACCGTCTTGAAGACTGGGGCCGTCGTCAATTGGCTTACCCAATCAACAAGATCCACAAAGCTCACTACATTCTTATGAATGTTGAGTGTGGTCAAACTACTCTTGATGAGCTTGAAGAATTATTCCGTTATAACGACGCAATCATTCGTAGCCTTATCATCCGTCGTGAAAACGCTATCACTGAAGAGTCACTATTGGCTAAAAGTGCTGAAGAAAAACGTGCGCGTAAAGCTCAACGTGAAGAAGCACAACACGCTCAAGACTCTGCTGAAGCTTAAGGAGAACATAACATGGCACGTTTTTACCGTCGTCGCAAGTTCTGCCGCTTTACAGCTGAGAACGTTACGTACATCGACTACAAAGATATCGACACTTTAAAACAGTACATCACTGAAAACGGCAAGATTGTTCCTAGCCGTATTACAGGTACTAAAGCTCGTTACCAACGTCAATTAGCGCTAGCTATCAAACAAGCTCGCTACTTGTCTTTG
The DNA here is from genome assembly GCF_048147925.1 of Acinetobacter sp. 226. Classification (NCBI taxonomy): domain Bacteria; kingdom Pseudomonadati; phylum Pseudomonadota; class Gammaproteobacteria; order Moraxellales; family Moraxellaceae; genus Acinetobacter; species Acinetobacter sp. 226. Next base: position 29,380 of record NZ_JAYWYX010000008.1, read on the forward strand.
ATCCCTTACACTGACAATCATAAGTGAGGTTGAGCTGTGGATATTATCTTATTACAACGCATTAAAAACCTAGGTAAACTAGGCGATAAAGTTTCAGTTAAAGCTGGTTACGGCCGTAACTTCCTTATCCCACAAGGTATGGCAGTTGCTGCAACAGAATCAAATACTGCTGCTTTTGAAGCTCGTCGTGCTGAACTTGAGAAAGCTGAAGCTGATGTTTTAGCTGCTGCTCAAGCACGTGCTGACCAATTGAACGAAGTGAACATCGTTATTACTGCGAAAGCAGGCGACGAAGGTAAACTATTCGGTTCTATCGGTACTCGTGACATCGCTGACGCGTTGACAAATGCTGGTCTAGAAGTAGACCGTGCTGAAGTACGTCTTCCAAATGGCGCACTTCGTCACACTGGCGAATTTAACATCGCAATCCAATTGCACCATGATGTTATTGCAGAAGTTCTGGTTACTATCGTAGCTGAGTAATTTCTCGCCTCAAAAAGAGCATGCTTTCGCATGCTCTTTTTTATTTCTAAAAAATATAATCTAGTCAATACCGCCCAATTCATTTTATCATTCGTGTTTCTAAAAAATTGCACTTCGCATTTTTGATCAGAGCGCGTATCATTTCATCTCGTAGTGAATAAACGCTATTCATCTCCGACGATATTTTACCATTGTATTTAAAATCAGGGATTTATATGTCACAGGCGAATGCCAGCAAAAAGGTACCTATTACTAAACCGGAAATTGTTACTGAAAATAGCAATCTCAAGGAGTTCCGTACCCCGCCCCACAATTTAGCAATTGAACAGGCTGTACTTGCTGCCCTTATGACTGTGGCTGAATCTTTTGAACAGGTCGGTGATGTACTGACCGAAAATGATTTTTATGCTACCCGACATAAATATATTTTCCGTGCCATTGAACAGCTCTCTAAAGAAAACTCACCTTATGATGCGGTTCTAGTGCATGACTGGCTAATCAAACAGAATCTGCTCGATGCCATTGGTGGCGAAGAGTATTTGATGCAGCTGATGGCAGATTCACCCTCGAGTTTCTATAACCTGGAAACTTATGCTGGGAAAATTAAAGAGTTTGCTACCCTGCGCAGCATGATTAAAGTCAGCTCTGAAATTTTACAAAATGCCTATGACACCAAAGGCCGTACCGTCAGTGAAATTCTGGATCTGGCTGAGACCAATATTTTCTCGATTGCCGAACAGCATAATAACAATGCCAAAGCACAAGGCCCTAAGCCGATCAACTCGGTGGTTGCAGACGTATTTGATAAATTAAATGAACTGTCACAAATGGAAGGCAGCATTACCGGTTTAACTACTGGTTTTGTAGAACTGGATAACAAAACTTCCGGTATGCAATCTGGCGATTTAATTATTGTCGCGGCGCGTCCATCCATGGGTAAAACCACCTTTGCCATGAATCTGGTCGAAAGTGTTTTATTCAATAACAACCTGCCTGCTCTGGTCTATTCAATGGAGATGCCAGCCGACTCGATCGCCATGCGTTTGATTTCTTCATTTGGTCGCGTGCATCAGGGACATTTACGTTCCGGTAAAATGGACAGTGATGAATGGTCAAAAGTCACCAGTACCATTGTGCATTTACAAGAAAAAAATCTGTATATCGATGATTCTTCTGCGCTTCCACCGACAGAATTACGTGCCCGTGCGCGTCGTATTGCCAAAATGCATGGCGGAAAACTAGGCTGTATCATGGTCGATTACCTGCAGCTGATGAAAGTTCCTGGCATGGGTGATAACCGTGTTGGCGAAATCTCGGAAATTTCCCGAAGCTTAAAAGCTTTGGCAAAAGAAATGCAATGTCCGGTAATTGCCTTGTCGCAGCTTAACCGATCGCTGGAGAACCGTCCAAACAAACGCCCGGTGATGTCCGACTTGCGTGAATCCGGTGCGATCGAGCAGGATGCCGACTTGATCATGTTTATTTACCGTGATGAGGTTTATAACAAGGAATCGAAAGAAGCCGGCACTGCCGAGATTATTATCGGTAAACAGCGTAATGGTCCAATTGGTACCGTACGTCTGGCATTTGAAGGTCAATATACCCGTTTCAGTAACCTCTCTCCTGAGTTCTATGCCCAGTATGATGATGAAGAGTAAGTATTCAAGTTTGATCTGAGTGTAGAAAAGAGGCCGAAATGGTCTCTTTTTTATTTAGAATGCTTGCTGTGCATGAAATTATATAAATGAGCATGTCCATTTATAGTAGATAGGTCTACAATATTCACAATTTTGAAATGACCGCTTTTGTTTTCACAATCCTGTTATTTCTCTCCCTGTTTTGTGTGTTCCACACGATATTATTTTTGTCATCCCGCAGGAGTATCTAGGGTGCGCCAAGCTACAGTTTATATTGACAGTGAAGCACTGCAATATAATTTAAACCGTGTCAAACAACTTGCCCCAACCGCTAAAATCGTCAGCATGGTCAAAGCCAATGCTTACGGACATGGAATTAAAGACTGCTTAGCAGCCTTAAAAGATAGTGATGCCTTTGGTGTCGCCTGTCTGGAAGAAGCCCTGGAAATTCGTGAACTCGGCTACCAGCAACCCATTACCCTAATCGAAGGCATTTTCTCTGCAGATGAAATGCAGGTTGTGATCGATCAGAATATTGAAGTCATTGTGCATCATCAGCCACAACTGGACTGGTTACTGGCAAATAAAGAAGCCTATATTGCGAAAGGCCTAAAAGTTTGGGTAAAACTCAACAGCGGTATGAACCGTCTTGGTTTTAAAATTGATGTGATTAAAGATGTGATAAATCAATTAAAAGCAGAAGGTTTTACCTGCGTGCTGGCGATGCACTTTGCCAATGCTGATGCGGAACATCCTCTCAATGAACAGCAAATCCAGCAGTTCTTGGAAGTGAAGAATGACTGCGCACCTTTAATGGGTTCTTGCTGTAACTCAGCTGCGATCTATAAATATCCAGAATTGCATTTTGACTTTGTTCGTCCGGGCATCATGCTCTACGGCGCGACTCCATTTGCAGACAAGACTGTACATGATCTAGATCTAAAACCAGTCATGACTTTTACCGCTGAAGTGATTGCATTGAATAATATCAAACCTGGTGAACATGTCGGTTATGGTTCAACTTTTACTGCTGACAAAGACATGACCTTGGCCATTGTTTCTATCGGTTATGGTGACGGTTATCCACGTGCTTTCCCAAAACAGAACCATGTAGCGATTAATGGTCAGCAAACCCGTGTGATTGGCCGTGTGGCGATGGATATGATCGCTATTGATGTCACAGGATTAGAAGTGCAATTAGGTACAGAAGTCGAACTTTGGGGGGAAACCCGTCTAGTGGATGATGTAGCGACAGCCAATGGTACGATTGGTTATGAACTATTATGCCGACTCAGCAATCGGGCACGACGTAAAGTAATCTGATTTAATCTAAAGATCCAAAAAAGCCCAACCAGTGTTGGGCTTTATTTAGGCTGACTTTTGTTCTTCACCTTGCTCTACACATAATTGCAGCAATAGAGCATCAACATGACTTTGCTGAAATGCAAAAGGGTTAAAGTCATTAAATCCCATGTCCTGACAGAATTGCTGGATTTGACTGCGTTTAGAAATATATTTCATCGACCAGTCCGGGAAACTCGGATATTCAATTTCCTTGGTTTCAAATAGTTTAATGTCCTGATGGCGCGGATCTTTATTCAGCCTCTCGACCAGCAGACTTTTTAAAGTAAGACACTCACCTTCCAGACATTGAAAAAAATAACCATCAGCAAAATACAGCACACCTGTAACTTGATGCTGGTAATTAAAATCACGAGCCTCTTTCAAAATATTCGCTAAATCTTCAAGCAAATCAGTTTTGGGAGAAGTACTTTTACTGGCGTAACAAAATTGGTACATGTGCTAACTTCTCTTTTTTTATTATGCCTGACGCATAGAAGTTAACACTGTACGTGAAAAACCGGACCTACGATAGGTTTTTACAAGAAATACTCATTAGATGGAACCGGAAGTTCTGCCAGTCCTTTTTTCAAGGTTTCTGACCATTGCCGGCTGATTGCCGTGAAATACTCGTCATCTTCAGCAATACGCTTACCTCTCGGCATCATCAGACTGTCCTTTTTATAGACCAGTACATCGAGTGGCATACCAACTGAAACATTAGAGCGCAAGGTAGATGCAAATGAAATCAGGGAACAGCGCAAGGCTTCATCCAGCGGCATATCATAAGTCAGCGCGCGATCCAGGATTGGCTTGCCATATTTGCTTTCGCCAATCTGGAAATATGGTGTATCTCGTGTCGCACAGATAAAATTTCCCTGCGGATAAACATGATAAAGCTGCATATCCTGGTCTTTGAGTTGTCCACCCACCAGCAGATTACAATAATAATTGCTCTGTTCTGAAATATCGCTCGTGACGTTGGCAATTACTTTTTTCAGCATGCTTCCCACCAGTTCCGCGACATCAAACATGGTATGCAGGCTCAATATATTAGGTTCCTGCTTCAGTTCAAGCTGATTTTTGATATGTCCGATCACGGCTTGGGTGGTTGCCAGATTGCCGGATGCCTGTATCACGATCATACGTTCCCCAGGAACTCCGAAGGTGTATAGCTTTCGAAATACAGAGATGTGATCTACTCCGGCATTGGTCCGGGTATCACTGATAAATAGCATACCTTGCTCTAAACGCAATGCACAACAATACGTCATTAGTTCGTCCTTATTAACATCCTAGCACCTGAACGCTGGAAAGCATGGATTCCACACCACCCATCTCTCTTACACCGCGTACCGGTGCCACATCCCAATAATCCCGTCCAATTGCCACATAAACATGCGAACTTGGAGTGAACAGCAAATTACTGACATCAAAACAATACCATGTCTGGTCTACAAACACCTCGGCCCAAGCGTGACTGGCCAGATGCGAGGCATTTTGTGCATATAAATAACCAGACACATAACGGGCAGGTAAACCCAGATATTTACACATGGCAATAAAAATATGGCTATGATCCTGACAAACCCCCTGTCTGGACTCAAAGGCATCTATTGCTGTGCCTTGTACAGAAGTGCTGTTGGAAATATAAGGTACATGCTCCAGCAATGCCTGTGCCAACCCAATCAGATGCTGACGGCTTAATACAGGGACATGACGTTGTGCAAAATCCTTCATTGCTACATTACACTGGGTCGATTCGGTCGGCTGTAAAAAAAGATTGGGATTGATTGAATCATTCAACCCACTCTGATGTGCAGGATTCAGCTCGACAATCCCCTGTGCCATAATGGTTAAGGAATAGTACGGCTCGCGCTGGTTACAGGTCATCCACAAATTTTGGAATGCATCTTTTCTTATCTGTTTATAACCAGGTACACTGATATCCCACGAATGCACCCGCTGATGCGCATTGTTCGAAGGCATCATTTTGATGTACTGAATACTGTTCCTCACCTCGGCCGTGTACATATAATGGGTTTGGTGATTCACCATCAATTTCATACATCTGCCTCAAACAGTTGATGAATATGGTCGCTAAACTGATAGAATTCAATCCGGTTTGGCTCTGCACGCAACTGTTCCCAGTACTGTTCCAGATCGCCCCAGCCCATTTCCACCAAAATTTTGACGATATAATCAATTTTACCCAGTGTAGTACCAGTTTCCTCACCCAGACGCAAATGATGATCAAGCTGTTCTACACACTGGCCTAAACTAAAAAACAGAAAGATATCGGAAGACTCCGCTTCCAGAATCTCTTCACATTCATTCACTACTTCACAAATATAACCGGCATTTTTGTCTGCAGTTTTGATCAGCTTCATCATCTCCGCATAGCCTGATGCCGACAATACTCCGCGCAACTCCTGAATATTATCTTTGGCAATTCCTAACTGCTGGCTAAAAGATGCCAGTTGAGTAGGATCGAGTAGCAGCTCATTTAAGGAGCTGGCATCGAAAGCAGGTAAACAAAAGGCGTGTGCATAGGTTAAAGCCGCTTCATCTTCTAAAAATGGAAAGCGGGCACATAAAAAATGTGTGCGGGCTAAATAGCGCCCTAACCAAAAAATATGTTTTGCATTGCTATTTAGCAAAACCATGACATTTTTCCTTCTTTGGAATTTTATGAATGTAAATTGTCGACTACCCAGGTATCTTTAATACCGCCACCCTGGGATGAATTCACCACCAGTGAACCAGGTTGCATCGCTACACGTGTCAAGCCACCCTGTACGATTTCAGTACGATAAGGTGAACTCAGTACAAAGGGGCGTAAGTCGATATGACGTTCAGCAATACCAAAATTGGTTAAAGTCGGACTAACCGATAAGTCCAAAGTTGGCTGCGCAATATATAAATGTGGCGCAGCTAAAATTTTCTCCCTAAAATCTTCAATTTGCTGTTTAGATGCCTGTGGGCCAATGAGCATGCCATAGCCACCAGAACCTTGGGCTTCTTTCACCACCAACTGATCCAGATGAGCCATGACATAGTCCAGTTCTTGTGAATTACGACATTGATAAGTCGGAACATTCTTCAGAATTGGCTGTTCGCCCAAATAAAAATGAATCATTTTGTCGACATATGGATAAACTGATTTGTCATCTGCCACACCAGTTCCTGGAGCATTTGCAATCACGACATTATTTTGCAAATAAGCTGACATCAAGCCAGCTACACCCAAGGTGCTATCCGGTTTAAAGTATAATGGATCGAGAAAAGCGTCATCGACACGTCTATAAATAACATCGACTCGTTGGCGACCACGTATAGTTTTTACATAAACCTTCGAGTCATCAACAAAAAGATCACGTGATGTTACCAATGGTACATCCATCTCTCTTGCAAGAACCGCATGCTCGTAGTATGCACTATTGAAAAGTCCTGGCGTCAGTACCACAACAAATGGCTTATCGACATAGGCATTTTCTATCAAAATTTCTTTTAATAATTGTGGATATTGCTCAATTGCAGCAATCTTGGACTGTTCGAATACTTTCGGCATCAGCTTTTCACTGATCTTGCGGCATTCCAGCATATAAGCTACACCCGATGGCGTTCTGAGATTATCTTCCAGAACATAAAACTCGCCTTTGGAATCACGGATCAGATCTATACCGCTGATCTGGCTATAAATCCCGCCTTTCAAGCTGTGTTGATACATGTGTGGCTGATAGGCCTCATGGGTCAAAATCTGCAGTTCAGGAATAATATTGGCTCTTAAAATATCCTGTTGATGATAAATATCATGCAGAAATAGATTTAGTGCACGTACACGTTGGGCCGAACCTAAAGCCACCATATTCCACTGTTTCCGGTCAATGACTCTCGGAATGATATCAAAGGGAATCGTTCGCTCTACGCCTTCTTCCTCCCCATAAACCGTAAAAGTAATACCGTGATGTAAAAAATGTTCTTTTGCTACCTGATTAAGTGTATTAAGTTCATCAAGAGTATGTTGAGATAACCATTCTTCTAGTCTTTGGCCGGCCTGACTGGACAGCACATGCTCATCCTGCATTTCATTAAAAAACTTTGAAGACAGTTGCTGCAATAAAAGTTGTGGATTGGTTGTTGTAGATACCGTTGGGGTTTTAGTGTCTATAAAATTCTTCCCAAGATTTGGAGAAGTAAATTTATCAATCGCTTCAATCACATTTGTATCCTGATTTCCTTTAAGCATACAAACCCTCGTATTATCATCTATTCTAATTTAATCAAAGCAATATCTATGCCAGCGCATCTATATTCCGCCTATCATTAATCTAGGAAATACCATTTAAACTCAATGCTATTTCTTGCCAAGTTGTTTTTAGTTTGTAGGACAATTGTTGCGTTTAAGGACTTGCGAAAAAATGTGAGTTTTCTTATTGTGTTAATCTAAGTTCAAATCCCGTCTTTTATTGCCAGTAAAATACACTATGTCAGCACAAGAAAAAGAAACCTCGAACAGCTTGTATCGCCAATGGCAAATCTTGTCGCGTCTTTCTACCGGCAAATGGATGGGAACACGTGAATTACAGGAAATCCTGAATCGTGAAGGTATCGATATCAGTCTGCGTACTATTCAGCGTGACCTGAACCAGATTGCGCAACGCTTTCCAATTGAAAGTAGTAAGACCACACCACAAGGCTGGCGTTGGCGCTCAGATGCGCCACTGCAAAGTTTGCCGCATATGACCAGCTCGCAAGCCGTCACCTTTATGATGGTCGAAGAACATTTAAAACACCTGCTGCCACCAAGCCTGATCGAAGAAATGAATCCCTGGTTTGATCTGGCGCGGCGCAGTCTTTCCTCCCAGAACAATGTCCGGCAATGGATTAATCGCGTGCGTATTGTTCCAGCTACCCAGCCACTGATTCCACCTGTTGTTGATAAAGCGGCTCAACAAGCCGTGTATGAAGGCCTGTTACAGGACAAACAACTGGAATGTGTGTATCAGGGTCGTGTTCATAACAGCGAAGAAAAAACCTATATTCTCAATCCTCTGGCCTTGGTGCAAAAAGGTTCCATTATCTATTTGGTATGTACCCGTCATGACAAGTCCGATATCCAGACTTTTGCCCTGCATCGCTTTAAATCTGCCGTAGTACTGAATTCACGTGCCTTGCATCCGGTGAATTTTGACATTGATGAATATATTGATTCTGGTGCACTGGGTTTCCGGGTGGATTTCAATCAGCCTACTGAGAACGTCACGCTTAAATTAACCATGTCGGAAGCAGATGCACATTATCTGGAAGAAAGTCAGCTTAGCAAAGACCAGAAAATTGAAAAAATAGATAAGGGTATGGCATTAATCACAGCCACCGTGCCATTTACCTCACAACTGGTCTGGTGGCTGCGTAGCTTTGGTAAAAAGATTAAACATATTGAACCGAGTATTGTGGCGGATGCAGTCAATCAACGGGATGAGGGGAATCCTTAGCCAGGGTTTCATCGAGATTTTATAAAAATTAAAAATAAAAAAGCCCCCAAATTGGGGACTGGAGAATTATACTTATATTTTTGTAATTATTGTGGTGATCTGTCGCTGTGCCCACCTGCCTCTCTTTGGTACCCTGAGATTCAGGTTGGATGAAAGTTCGATATTTAAAAATAACTGAGACATGAGCAAGCCAGTTCAGCAGTATTAAAGCGAATGGACTTTTTGGTCATGGGATCAAGCTCCTATATAATAGTGGATAAACCAACTATAAAATTATCGCTCCATCTTGTGAAATAAAGAGAATATCTATCTTATGCAGATTTTTTCTATAGGAATTTTTCAGTAATGTTTATCAGCAATCGCCATGGAATCATTGCATCACTTGGTAGGGTTTTCGGCAAGTTTATAAATTGAATAACAATTCTCTGCTTGTATAAGATAACGGGCTCTGCACATCATAAAGCCCTGTAGAAGTAGAAATAGGGACTTAATTTTACAATGGCTAACCCTGCGCAATTAGTACGTCATAAACTGCTTAATACGTTTTTTTCCCGCCATTCGGTCTGGTTTGCCTGCATTCTGATTGCAGTGATTTTTACCACATTCCATATTGGTTATTCGCCGCGTTATATCTATTATTTCATGCCGCAAACTTTGGTGAATACCCTGTGGATTCTGAGTATTCTCCTCAGCCTATTGGGTTTGTATGATGTACTGCAAAATAAGCATTCTATTCTGAAAAATTACCCAATCATGGGACATTTCCGCTTTATCTTTGAAGAATTCCGTCCAGAGATTCGTCAGTATTTTATTGAAGCCGACCGCGATGCACTGCCTTTTTCCCGCATGCAACGCAGTCTGGTGTACCAGCGGGCGAAAAACGAAAACTCAGATAAACCTTTCGGTTCGATCCTGAATGTTTATGAAGATAATTACCGCTTTGTCAGTCACTCTATCACCCCCTGTAAAGTTGCCGATCCGCAGACTTTTCGTATCCTGATTGGGAATGAGCAATGTACACAGCCATTTTCAGCGTCTATTTTAAATATTTCAGCCATGAGCTTTGGCAGCATGAGTGCCAATGCGATACGTGCACTTAATCTCGGTGCTCAAAAAGGTGATTTTTTTCATGATACAGGCGAAGGCAGTATCAGTCCCTATCACCTGGAATATGGCGGTGATCTGGTCTGGGAAATTGGCAGTGGATATTTTGGCTGCCGTACTTTAGACGGACAGTTCGACCCGGAACGTTTTGCTGCTCAAGCCAAGTTACCCCAAGTCAAGATGATTGAAATCAAGCTTTCGCAAGGCGCAAAGCCCGGACATGGTGGAATTTTACCTAAAAGTAAAATATCGGAAGAAATCGCACAAATCCGGGGCATCAGCCGTGATCATGATTGCGTTTCACCTTCTAGCCATCCGGCATTTAGCACCCCAATTGAAATGATGAATTTCATTCAACAATTACGTGAACTTTCCAATGGAAAACCAGTCGGTTTTAAGCTGTGTCTGGGTCAGCCTTGGCAATTTATGAGTATCGTAAAAGCCATGTTACATACCCAGATTTACCCGGATTTTATCGTGGTCGATGGATCTGAAGGTGGAACCGGAGCTGCGCCAATTGAGCTAATTGACTATGTCGGTGCACCATTAAGAGAAGGTTTACTGTTTGTACATAATACCCTTGTTGGTGCAGGATTGAGAGATAAGATCAAAATTGGTGCAAGTGGTAAAGTTATTAGTGCATTCGACATTGCCAGCACGCTTGCCATTGGTGCGGATTGGGTGAATTCCGCCCGTGGTTTTATGTTTGCAGTGGGCTGTATTCAGGCACAAAGCTGTCACACCAATCAATGTCCGGTTGGAGTCACGACCCAAGACAAAGATCGCCAAAAAGCACTACATGTACCAACCAAGGCAGAACGCGTCTTTCATTTTCATAAAAACACCTTGCATGCTCTATCTGAACTGATCGCTTCCGCAGGTTTAAAACACCCTTCAGCCATTAAGGCACATCATCTGGCGCAACGTGTGAATAGTCACGAAATAAAAAACTTTGCACAGATTCATTTTTGGTTGAAAGAGGGAGAATTATTGTCTTGTGAAAATAAGGATGATGAAAACTTCTACTTCCGGATGTGGAATTTGGCCAAATTAGAACAATTTTAAATCAACAAAGTTAGAAATAAAAAGGCGTTCTAAAAAACGCCTTTTTTTTACTTGAATGTTCAACCTTCACTCTATTAACAATAAATTAATAATAAGTTTTACTGCCATGGGCATGTAGAAAGGCCGGAATCAAGCCTGTTAATGCAGCACGAATGTCTGCACGCTCATTGATTAACTGATGTGAACCTTCTTCCAGCATCAATAAGGTCTGGAGCCGGAATTTACGCCGGATAAATTCAATATTATAGCGCCAGTCCACAGTCTGATCTTGCGCACCCTGCGCCAGCCAGACCGGAATACGGCAAGCAGGTCGCGCTTCCATTTCCAGCATCCAGCGCGACATCGCCAGAATCCAGTCCATGCCCATCATCCGCGGTTGTAATGGATCTTTAAGCCGGATAAAACGCAGAAATTCCGGATTATGATTATTGCGTCTGAAATGTCGGGGAACTTCACGTTTGATGCGGCTAATAATGCCCAGCCCCACCGAATTATGCCACCAGGCAGTTTTGGCAGGTCGAATCAATGGTGATAACAGCAGAACCCGTTCCACAAAAGGATTTTCGCGACGCTGTGCAAATTCCAGTAAATGATGCATCCAGATCGCACCGCCGGTACTTTGTCCGATCCCCACCCAAGGTTTAGGTAATTGTGAGGCGTGCTGTACATAACGCTGTACTGCATGCAAAACCTGCTGATAGTGATCAAAATTCTGAATGCTGGCAGATGAACCATCACTCAGACCATGTCCAGGCAGATCATAGGTCAACACACTAAAACCCTGCTCCAGCAGCTCTTTTACAATCGGCTGATAAATACCACTATGTTCCAGATAACCATGCAACAGAAAAGTGGTTCCCTGAATCTTGTCAAAGCGGGTATTTTCCAGATTGGGCTCAAACACCTGTACATGCAGCCTGAATAATGGCATCTGCACATAGCCCTGCCAGTGTTTGCAGTCCAGCAAATCAAAACCATAAAGTTTTCGATAGGACTGCAAATCAATTGGCGGTTGATCACTACGATTCAGGTTCAAAGGTGGCAAAAGCTGTGGGGTAATGTCCCGACTAGGAATGGGTAAATCCAGCTGTTTGAGAACGGCGGGATTTAAAAATGGGATATCAGACATTATGGCACCTCCCGACAGTCACTGGACCCAAACCAGACATCGCGCATGGTCGCCAACATTTCATAATTGGCACGACGACTATGATCATAATTTTGCGCACTTGGACGCCAGCGGGTCAAAGGCGTTGGCATCGGTGCTTCTACCGGAATAGTTTGTATACCATTTAAAGCAAATAAACGGCGGGTACGCGGCATATGATAACGATCAGTAATCAGAATCACTGTAGGTGCTCCACCTTTCTTTTGTAATAATAATGAACTGAAACGGGTATTTTCACAGGTATTCATACTGCGATCTTCCAGTAATTTTGCATCGACTCCGTGATTTTTCAGCCAGCGCTGCATATATGGTGCTTCGACCCCACTCAGGACAATTGGTAACTGGTAATGTTTCTCTACTGCCAGCGTGGTTTCCAGTCGTAGTCGCGTATAATTATTGACGACAATTTCTTTGCGTTGCTCATCCAGAGTTAACCCACCACCCAGTACCACAATGGCATAAGGCTGAGAGCGATTCGCTGGTTTAACCTGCTGCTGATCTTGTAGTAAAGCCAAATCCTGCCGGATTTCTTCGCCATTAGTTTCCTGTACAGAACTAGCCTCCCTCTGCTCGAGTGGATGTGTCGTCAGAAACTCCATATATTGCTCAATGCGTTCCTTGTTTTCACTCCTATCCCACTCCAGTAATTCCCGGACATTCGCTGCCGGATCGACTGGTTCTGCATCTTCCTGTGAGGGCAATAACGGTACTTGGGCAGATGGACTTTGCTCTGATTTTTGATCTTGCTGCTCGCGCTGAAAGTCTTCAATCACCTTCTGTAGCGCTTTATAACGCGCCTGAATCAGAAGCAGATTAGCCGAGTTATTTTGCTGAATATCCTGTTCCATGACCTTTAAATATGCCTGTCGGGCAATCCACAAGTCAGACCCAGGTTCCAGATTTTCATGTTCGCTGAGTGCAGCCATTTTCTGGCTTTGAGCCGCAACTTCATTGAGTTCTACTGATGCAAAGTGATTTAAACCCTTTACGATGATTTTTGAGTAAAAAGGCGTATAAATAAACACCAGCAGACAGCCGCATAGTACAAACAGTCCAGTGACAATTTGTAGAAAACGTACCATCCAATGGGTGTTCTTCATGTTATTCCTCTTCTTGATGAGAGCGGATCAGACCATTTTTATCGAACAATACAGGTTCAGGTTCCAGCATCAGCTGGAATTTATCCCAAACCGCTTGCTGTACTGCACGATAAGTTTTACGTACATCGGTGAGAGAGGCTTGACCATAATTCACCAAGACCAAGGCCTGTTTATGAAACATGCCGACAGGGCCCAACTGTTTGCCTTTCCAGCCAGCCTGATCAATTAACCAGCCTGCTGCAAGTTTAACTTGCGCATTGGCTTGCTGGTAATGGGGTAAATTCGGGAAAGATACAGCAATTTGGTCAAAGACCACCTGATCAACCACAGGATTTTTAAAGAAGCTGCCCACGTTAGGGAATTCTTGCGGATCAGGCAATTTACTCTGGCGAATCTGGATGACCTGTTGTTGCAGGTTTTCTGGCGAGAGCTGGTTACCAACTGCAGTTTTAAGATCACCATAATTCAGCTTTAAATCTGGCTGTTTAAGCAAGCTAAAAGTCACATGGGTAATCACATAACGATTTGGATCATCTTTAAAAATACTATGCCGATAGGCAAATTGGCAATCGGCTGCCTGAATCGAGGCAAACTGTTTCAGCTGACGGTCGTAGACCTCGACGGAATCAATAAACTCGCCGACTTCAACGCCATAAGCGCCAATATTCTGTACTGGCGAAGCACCGACCCGACCCGGAATTAAAGCCAGATTTTGTAAACCATACAGATCTTGTGCTGTAGTCCAGAGCACGAAGTCATGCCAGCCTTGACCACCGCCTACACGTAAGCGTTGCGTCTGATCATCAGCATCCAGCATCTCTATGCCATGAATATCCATATGCAGAACCAGTGCATCAATCTGCTCCGGCAACAACATATTGCTGCCGCCTGAAAGGATCAGCACATTGAGTTGCTGCTGTTCCGCAAAATCCAGTGCAGCCAACAGATCAGTGGTGGACTGAATATGAGCGTAATATGAAGCAACTGCTTCTAAATTTAAGGTATTAAAAGGTTTAAGTTGAACCTGGGTTTGAATCTGCATTGCTTAAACCTTGTTTAAATTCTGTTTAAAAATTTCAATCCAGGCCTGGCTGCTGGACTCACACTGATCAAGCACCCGCTCAAAGCCATCCGCTTCGCCATAATAGGGATCGGGTAAAGCCTGTTTCGGATAGATCTGGTCATGCTCACTCATCAGTGCCACGCGTGCACGTACATGACCAAACCGAGTTTCTGCCAGACGCTGTATGTTCTGGATATTGGATAAATTCTCCAGATCCATCGCCAGAATCAGATCATAATCAATAAAATCATGCGGAGTCAGCTGACGCGCCCGCAAGCCAGAAAGATCGTAACCACGTTTCAGCGCGTGCTTTTGGCTACGCAAGTCTGGAGCCTTGCCGAGATGATAATTACTGGTTCCAGCAGAATCGGCCACGATATTCAGTTGCTGTTCATCACAATAATGTCTGAGTACCACTTCTGCCGTGGGAGAACGGCAAATATTCCCCAAACAAACACATAACACCTTGTATGGCGTTCTGGATGACATAAACAACCTCAGAGCTACTTTATTTTAAGGATTCTTATGTTAAGTTATTTATATACTGATTCCTATCTTACAACCATAGAATAATCTCGTATTTGCAATAAAAATATTAAGGATATCGCCATGAATCGTTTTCAATTTCAAACCGTCCCTAATGTCATTGCCGGACTAGGCACGATTCAGGAATTATTTAAAATTCTAAAAAATGGCCGTTATCAACGTCTACTGCTGGTGACCGATCCTGGCATGCTGAAGCAGCAATTACATCTTCCGCTTCTGGATATTATTGAATCTGCCGGACTGGATTACGTGATTTATTCGGATGTTCAGGCCGATCCGCCCGATACAGTGGTGCTTGAAGCGGCGGCTTTTGCAAAACAGGAAAATATTGATGTGGTGCTGGGCTTTGGTGGTGGCAGCTCAATGGATGTGGCCAAACTCATCGCGATTCTGGCACATCCTGAGCAGCATCAGACGCTGGCAGATCTGTATGGCGTTGATAATGCTACCGGACCGCGTTTAGCTTTAATTCTGGTACCGACTACGGCTGGAACAGGTTCGGAAGTGACGCCGATTTCGATTGTCACCACAGGTGAAACGACCAAAACTGGCATTGTCGCGCCCATTCTCTATGCAGATGTTGCCATTCTGGATGCAACCTTTACCCAAAATCTTCCGGCACAGATCACTGCCGCCACCGGCATTGATGCCATGGTGCATGCCATTGAAGCCTATACCTCAAAACACAAGAAAAACCCTTATTCGGATATGCTGGCCAAACAGGCTTTAAGATTACTGAATGCCAATCTGCAACGTGTGCTGCAAGACGGCCATGATTTAGATGCGCGTCAAAATATGCTGGTCGGTTCCATGCTGGCTGGACAAGCTTTTGCCAACGCACCAGTCGCTGCCGTACATGCGCTGGCTTATCCGCTTGGTGGACATTTTCATCTGTCACACGGGCATAGCAATGCGCTGGTTCTAACTGAAGTATTAAAGTTTAATGCGCCAGCGGCTAAACAGCTCTATGCGGAATTAATGACCTGGCTGGATCCCCGCAGTAAAGGTTGTCATGATGGTCTGACCGATCTGTTTATTGATCATTTTAATAATCATCTGATGCAAAGCGGTTTGACTCTAAAACTAAATGAGTTGAATGTTCCGGAACATATGCTGCAGGTCATGGCAGAAGATGCGATGCAACAAAGCAGGCTGTTGCAGAATAATCCACGTGAACTCAAGGTGGAGGATGCTTATCAGATTTATCAGGCGATCTATGCCTAGACCAATTTCTACCTAAGCCTGAATAGCTGAGGATTTAATAATAATGAAAGCTACGATCAAACAGCGTGAACACTATATTTTTTTCCTGCCCATTCAAACCCGATGGGCAGACAATGATCTGTATGGCCATGTCAACAATGTCACTTATTACAGTTATTTTGATACCGCCGCCAATGCTCTGCTGATTCAGGAAACTGCTTTTGACCCCAAATATTCACCCATGATTGGTCTGGTGGTCAGCTCCAACTGTCAGTTTAATCAGGAACTGTCTTATCCGGAAATTATTGAAGTGGGCGTGGCCATTGAAAGCATGGGAAGCTCATCGCTCAGCTATGATCTGGCTATTTTTAAACGCAACTCAGATACAGCCGCTGCGCAAGGCAATTTTGTCCATGTATTTGTCGATCGTGAGACACGAAAAAGCATCCCCATTCCAGTTGAAATGCGGGATGCTTTATCTCGATTTGTTGTGACTTAAAATCCAGCCTATTTCAGCTGGATATTTTGCAGTTCACCATCGAACTGCTGTAGCAGATCACGTATGGCCGGTTCCACATGCAGCAACTCTTCAGCACGTTTAAAGGCACGTGCCTTACGCTGATGCTGCATGGTATACGGCGTTAACTGTTCCACATTCTCAAATTTCACCTGGAAGTTAGTTTGCGGCCATTGCTGTTGCAAAGCTGCTTCCAGATGATGTTGCAACTGGGTTAACAATTGCTGGTACTGTTTAGGAATATGGAAAACGGATTCGCCATTAATCTGACCAGTCATGATGCCATACTGCGCCAGTTCCTGTACGGCCGGAGAAAGCTGGCTGTTACGGAACCAGTACTCCCATTTTTCTACGCTCCACTCGCCTTCTAAGGCTTGCTCAGGTATTTTTAAGATATCCTGTGGCATCAGATTCTGCGTATTTACATCTTGGGAAATGTCTTCCAGCAAAGCTGTCTGTGCGACTGGCTGAACCGGAGCTGTATTTTCAAGAGCAGGCTGATCGGTTGTTTCCTGTGAAAGCTCTATTTCCGGTGCAGCAAGACTAAATTCCTCATCAGCAGACATGATGTCTTGTACTGGCTCACTAGGAATGACGGCATCTGCAGGAATAAAATCTTCAAGCAGGAAATCATCCGAACTGTTGCTAGTAGCCGGTGCTTCTGGCGTACTCTCGATTTCATCAAAACCAAATAAGCCTTTATCATCATTTGGATCAAAAACAATTTGATCACTAGACTGCACTTCTTCAATGGTGGTCTGAATTACTACGGGCTGGACAGATTCAGGTGCAGTGATGCTGGTTGGCTCTTCTTCATCGAGAAAATCATCCGAAGAAGGCCCAGACGCTGATGCAACATCAATCTCCTCATCTGTCCCATCATCCAGAGAGAAATCATCAAATACCGGTTCTACCTCCAATGATTGTGTTTCTACTGATTCAGATTGAAGTTGTGTCTGAACATGTGGCTGTAGACGTGTTGTATGGGTTGTTGCCTGTTGCGGTGCAGTATCCTGCATCACCGGAATTTCACTTGGTTGTAATGGACGGAAAGCCAGTAAGCGTAGCACCGTCATTTCAAAGCCTTGTTCCTGCGTAACTGCAAGCTGTAAATCGGCACGACCCTTACAGGCAATCTGATAATACAGTTGCAGGTCCTGAGCAGAAATCAGACCGGATAATTGCATGATCTTTCGATTGATCTCAGCACTGTATTTCAGGCTCAGATCTGGCAGATACTGCAATAAAGCCAGTTCATGTAGGATTGAAATCAGCTGGTCGAGCACCAGTGACACATCCAAAGCTTGCTGACGGAACTGTAGCAATAACTGACTGACTTGCGCTTTCTGATTCTGGTGAATCGCCAGAATCAGATCATAAATAATGGTACGGTCAATCAGCCCTAGCATGTCTTTAACATCCTGATGCTGAATCGCTCCCTGACCATAGGCAATCGCCTGATCGGTCAACGACAAGGCATCACGTAATGAACCTTGCGCAGATTCAGCAATCTGCCAGATGGCATCCTGATCAGACTGAATGCTTTCTTTGCTAAGAATATGGCCCAGATGTTCGGTAATTTCATCGACTGCCAATGGGCGCAAGGTAAATTGCAGACAGCGAGAAATTACGGTAATCGGTAGTTTTTGCGGATCGGTAGTTGCGAACAGGAATTTGACGTGTTCCGGCGGTTCTTCCAGCGTCTTTAACAGCGCATTGAAAGAATGCGTGGACAGCATGTGCACTTCATCGATCAGGTAGACCTTGAAGCGTCCTTGAGTCGGTGCATAAGGAACATTGTCGAGCAGCTCGCGGGTATCTTCCACCTTGGTGCGTGACGCCGCATCAATTTCAATCAGGTCAATAAAACGACCTTCATTGACTGCGGTACAGGTCGCACAGACTTCACATGGGGTCGAGGTAATACCTGTCTCGCAGTTCAAGCACTTCGCCAAAATACGTGCAATCGTGGTTTTTCCGACACCACGCGTTCCCGTAAACAAATAAGCATGATGCAAACGGCCACGTTCGAGCGCGCTGGTTAAAGCACGAGAAACGTGGTTTTGACCCACCAATTCATTGAAATTACGAGGACGGTATTTTCGCGCAAGTACTTGATACATGTATGCTCCTTTTTACAGGTCTAAGCATACTGTTTTTTTATGAAATAGTGAAATGAATGCCGGTTTATAAAGAATAAAAATCCCTTGATCAAAATCATTGAAAAAGAGATATAAAACAGAAGCTTTTTTAAAATCAGACGGATTCAAACAGGATAAAGTCACTTTGCATCTGGTAGCGTTTGCCTGTTTGATCTTCACGAATTTCCAGAACATGCTTTTTCAGATCGACATAGAGCAGATTTCGAGTATCGACATTCAGCAGTTCGATCTTTTGTTGTGATTCATCCTGAAACCGAATCTGCCCGCTCATCGTTTCAATTTCATTATGACCACTTAAACTTTCACGCTGTAAAGTAAAGGTCTGATCTTCATTTAAAGTTAAAGCCACTGCCATGCCGGGACAGTCTTCACAACTTGAAAAGCATCCCATACATGGCGTTGTGCCCTGATAATTTCCCACCCATGTGGGTAGCTGCACCTTAGCTTCAGCAACAGTATTTGTCACTGATTGATTTTGATCCTGACAACCAAATAAAGCACCGGTTACCACCAAAGGAATCAATATCACTTTCTTCATGCTTTCATTTCACAGAACTGGAATTCGCCACAAAATAGCACATTTTAAAGGATGGATTAAGTCCTGGATCAGGGTGATCTAACGCCAGCCTTTGCGCCCGGTCAGTACCGCATCCGCACAGCGTAAGGTTTCCTGAGTCAAACCCCAAAGACGGTAGTCTCCGGTCAATGAACCTGTAGGAAAGTTATGTGTATAGGCAAAACTTAAACCACGCTCAGGATCGCACCAGGCACCAGAGCCATTAAAACCCATATGACCAAAACCTTTAGAGGCTTTTCCTAAAGTGAGAACACGGTGATAACCCAAGCGCCAGTGCATCGGTAAAGGCATAACCCGATCTCTTGTTTTATATTGCACCTGACTAAGTTGCTGGAATACCTCAGGCGAAATGAATTGTTGATCTTGCCATTCACCACGATTCGCCAGCATGGCATAGATTCTAGCCAGACTCTCTGCGGCAAATACTCCATTAGCAGACGGAATAATGGCCTGTAGACCCTCATGACTAAAGAAACTGAAGTTCTTCATGCCCTTAGGAATCATGCCATCCTGAAAATCCTGTGGACTCTGACCACTCCATACCAAGGCTCGTTCCATCAGGCTTGGTTGCCTTGACACAGTTTTTTTCGCGGTCTGGGTTTGAGACTTGGTTATTTTAGGCTTTAAAATGGGTAAGGCCACCCGAGCCAACTCATTCGTCGGTACGCTAAAATAAGCACCATTTAATTGTAATGGCTTTACCAGATATTCCTGCATCAGTTCACCCAGTTTTTTACCAGTCGCTTTTTCCAGTACACCACCCACCTGCCAACCAAAAGTCAGCGGTTGATAGGCTGCATCGGTTGCAACCTGAAATCGTGGTTCCGCTGCCGCAATCCGGTCCAGCATATGCGACCAGTCGGCCATTTCAGTGGCATCATCAATCATATTACGGATATCAAACAATCCGCTTTGATGACTCAGCATATGCGCCAAAGTAATATTTTCTTTACCCTTTTGTGCAAATTCAGGCCAGTATTCTGCAACCGGTCGATCATAATCCAGATAACCTTGACTGACCAGAATATGCGCCAACGTCGCCAGTACGCCTTTGCCGGTGGAATAACATAGCGACATGGTATCGGGTTGCCAGTTTTCAGTGACAGACTTTTTACCGGTATAAATATCGACGACCTTTTGTCCCTCAAAATATACCACCAGCGCTGCACCACCCTGTTCGGTACGTGCATCCTGCAAACGGCTAAACTGACGGGCAAGGTCACTGAAACTCTCATCGACATTGCCCTGATAATTATGCTGATCAGCAAACAGATAATCTTTAATTGGCTGCATCATTCTATCCATAGAATATTGATCCCTTAAAATGAAAAAGCCTAAATCGGGTTTAGGCTTTTGATTCAGATTTAAATCGCTTTGATATGACCGGTGACATGCGGTTTTTGATTCTTACTGCTTCGTATCAGAAAATCTGTATCATTCGCTGCCTGCGCGGTCAGGAATTCAACTTTGGATGGCAAGTACATCGGTAACTTGAACCAGACATCAGCTTCATAGGCATCTGGCAATGACAGATTCGCCAGTGCTTTGGCCTTGCTCCACATGCCATGTGCAATTGCCTGTTTAAAGCCAAAGGCTTTCGCTGTGACTGCATGAATATGGATCAGGTTAAAATCACCTGAAGTCATAGCATAACGACGACCAGTATTTTCCGAGATGTTCCATTCATTGTTCAGCTTAAATTCTGATGCCTTACTTTCTGCAGGTTTAGCAGTAGCTTTACCATTAGTCTTTTGACGTGACAGATAAGTCGTTAATCCTTCAACCACCACTTCATTACCTACTTTGACTGTAGTAATGAAATCAAATTGCACACCTTTATCATGCGGCTGCAATTCGCCAAATTTACATGACAGCGTCAAAGTCTCATTCACACCGACTTTACGGTATTGCTTGACCTGATTACGGATATGTACCAGTCCCAAAATCGGAAACGGAAATGCTTCTGAAGTCATCATGTGCATTTGCAGACTTTGTGAAAGTACCGTCAGATAGATTGCTGGAATATACCCATTATTTTTAAAACCACAAACTTCGTTATAGGCTTTCAGATGTTTCTGATCAACCTTGAATGAATCCACCACATATTCAACTTGCGGTAGAACTTTTTCAGCTTTCGGCTTTTTAAAAATCAAGCCTTGAATCACTTTTGGATAGGCTAAATAAGGTTTTGGAAGTTGACTAAAATGGCGCGTATTCATACTGAACCTTTAAAATATTCTTTTCATTTATATATGAGTGTAGTCTCTCTCCCTTTGGGAGAGAGTTAGAGAGAGGGTTAAAAAATCCCCCTAATCTCCCTCTCCTAAATCCTCTCCCTGAGCTTTAATTAAACTGCAAGAAAGGACTTGAGTGCTTTAAGCCCCTAACAGACTTTGACCACATACACGTACCACGTTGCCATTTAAACCTGTTGATGCAGTAGAAGCAAACATTGCAATCGTTTCTGCAACATCGACAGGTAGACCGCCCTGACTCATCGAATTCATACGACGGCCCGCTTCACGAATCGCAAATGGAATCGCAGCCGTCATCTGAGTTTCGATAAAGCCTGGTGCAACGGCATTAATGGTTATACCATTTTTTAATGTCGGTGCTGTGAATTTTACTACACCAATCACACCGGCTTTAGATGCTGCATAGTTGGTTTGACCCAGGTTACCTGCAATCCCAGAAATTGAGGATACACAGATAATACGGCCATTGGCATTTAGACCATCGTGGGAGATTAAATAATCATTCACGCGTTCTATTGCAGACAGGTTGATGTTAATCACCAGATCCCACAGCTCAGGCTTCATATTGGCCAAGGTCTTGTCACGGGTAATTCCGGCATTGTGCACAATGATGTCTAAGCCGCCATGCTCAGCTGCCGCTGCCTTGATCTTTTCACCTGCATCTGCAGCTGTAATATCAATAGCCAAGGTAGAACCGCCGATCTCACCGGCTACGCGGTCAAGGTCTGCCTGCTGTTGTGGAACGTCCAGACAGATGACATGTGCGCCATCACGTGCCAGTACATGGGCAATCGCTTCGCCAATACCACGGCTTGCGCCTGTCACAACCGCAGTTTTACCCGCTAATGGTTTAGTCCAGTCCACATCCACTTTTTCAGCAGGTGAAACACGGATCACCTGACCAGAAACATAGGCAGAACGTGGAGAAACTGCAAAACGTAAAGCAGACTCAAGGTTTGCTTCAGCACCGGCATCTACATAGATCAGGTTTGCTGCGATACCTTTCTTGAATTCTTTAGCCACTGATTTCACGAAACCTTCCAGTGCACGTTGAGCAATCGCCTGGCTCACCGATTTAGCTGTTTCAGGTGTAGTCCCCACAATCACCACACGGCCCGAACTCTGGATCTGACGTGCAATCGGGTTAAAGAAATCATAAAGTGATTTTAACTGTTCTGAATTTTCGATCCCTGAAGCATCAAAAATAACGACCTTGAATTTTGATTCTTTATCGCCCGGGTTAAATGCACCTAGATTCAGTCCAGATGCTGCAGCTGCCTGTTGCAACTCAGTATTATTGCCTGCATAGCTATTTGCATGAATATTTGCCAGAACCTGAGCAATAGCACCCGTTAATTGACTTGCTGGTGCTGCGCCCAATAATACTGCACCTTTTACCACTGGCGTAGCAGACTCAAAACGGTCTAAAGAAGTTGGGGATGGTAGACCCAAATTTTTAATGACAAATTTACCAATAGGAGATTTTGCAAAAGTTTGGTACTGATCAGTCATGTTTATTATCTCTCATACAAATTAATTTTTGGTTGATCTAAAGTTATCCTTAAACTTCAATATGATGCCAGACACTTATATTTCAACAGATCCACCAGATTCTGCCCAATCATACTTGAGATAATAGGCAGATGACTTGACCTGAGCGCAGTCTGTAATGTCATTGTAGTCAATACAGCCTATCTTCTTCTGTGCTAATGTAAGCGCCAAGAAGATGATCTATTTGCCTGGTCAAGCCTTATGAGCAAAACAACTCAACAAAATCCAGCAGTCGAGAACCCTGCGACAGAAACTGTGTCAAAACCATCAACGCGTGCTAAGCGTAGCACTAAAAATACTGATACAGTGAATCCAGCAGAAAAAAGTCCGGCTAAAACCACGCGTACACGCAATACGGCTACACGTGCCCAAAAAATGACTTCAAGCCAACAAGATTCAAAATCTATAACACAAACTTCTGTTCAACAGGTACCAAACATGAGCCAAAATACAGTTCGCCGCGTTGCGATCATCGGTGGTAACCGCATTCCATTTGCACGTTCAAATGGTGCTTACTTTACGGCATCCAATACTGATATGTTCACAGCAGCCCTGAACGGTCTGGTTGAGCGTTTTAATCTGCAAGGTCAACGCTTAGGGGAAGTTGTTGCCGGTGCAGTTCTGAAACACAGCCGTGATTTCAATATGACCCGTGAATGTGTACTAAATACTGCTCTTGCAGCTGAAACGCCTGCTTATGACATTCAGCAGGCCTGTGGTACTGGTTTGCAGGCGGCATTTCTGGTTGCCAACAAGATTGCCTTAGGTCAAATCGAAGTGGGCATTGCAGGTGGTGTGGATACAACTTCCGATGCGCCAATTGCTTTTGGTGATGGCCTACGTAAAGCACTGCTTGAGCTGAATATCGCGAAAACTGCAAAAGACCGTCTAAAAGCACTGACCAAGATCAATGTGAAAGACCTGATGGATGCACCAAAAAATGGTGAACCGCGTACAGGTCTGTCTATGGGTGATCATCAAGCGATTACCACACTGGAATGGGGAATTTCCCGTGAAGCACAGGATGAACTTGCTGCATCTTCACACCAGAAAATGGCTGCAGCGTATGAAGAAGGTTTCTTTGATGACCTGATCACGCCATTCTTAGGCCTTGAGCGTGATAACAACCTGCGCCCAGACTCTTCAGTTGAGAAGCTGGCAAAACTTAAACCTGCTTTTGGTAAAGGTGATGCACGTACCATGACGGCGGGTAACTCGACGCCGCTAACAGATGGTGCTTCTTGTGTACTGCTCGCTTCTGAAGAATGGGCGAAGGCAAACGGTCATGAAGTGCTGGCTTACCTGACTTTCCAGGAAACTGCTGCAGTTGACTTTGTCGAGAAAAAAGAAGGCCTGTTGATGGCACCTGCTTATGCAGTGCCACGCATGCTTGAGCGTGCGGGTCTGAAACTGCAAGACTTCGACTATTATGAAATTCATGAAGCTTTTGCATCTCAAGTATTATGTACTTTAAAAGCTTGGGAAGATCCTAAATTCTGTAAGGAGCGTTTAGGTTTAGACGCTCCACTGGGTTCAATTGACCGTGCAAAACTGAACGTAAAAGGCTCTTCACTTGCTGCTGGTCACCCGTTTGCAGCAACTGGCGGTCGTATCATTGCCACAGCAGCAAAACTGATTAACCAGAAAGGTTCAGGCCGCGTACTGGTGTCGATCTGTGCCGCAGGTGGTCAAGGTGTAACGGCAATTATTGAAAAATAATCCGTTGACCGATCCAATTAAAAAGCCCCTCATTTGAGGGGCTTTTTTATGTTTTAGCGATTTGGCATTGGATTATTTTTAAAATATTCATCCACTTTGTTCCACGGTGCAGTCGATGCTACACCTTTCACCATATCTTGGTTTACACCCTGACAAAGCGCGCTGCCCGGCGTTAAATGGAAAGCATTCACATTTGGATCCATATAAGGAATCGAGCCTGGACGGCGCTGGAAATAGAAATTCAGCCAGTCTACCATTGGCTCAAAGCCATAATTCGACATGGCCCATGCACTGTTATGCCCGCCCCAATGATGTCCGAATTCATGTGCAATAATACGATAGCCAGATAATCTATAGTGGCCATAGAACAACCAGGTATCTACTCCTAATACTGCTCCACCTCCCAGACCACCACCCATATTCGTCACGCCAAGATTAATTTCATTACGGTTAAGAATTTCTCCATAGATCCGGACATAATCTTCTGGCTGAAAGAAACCGTTCGGTCCTTCTACCTGACCATCATTGCCAAAAAAGTCGTGTCCCATGACAGATTTATGGTTAAACCATAAGGTTTCAAATTCTGGAGTACTGAGCATATAGGCCAGGTTGGTCATCATCATGACCCATTCCCGGGCATAGACCGGCGTAATACGGCACCATTTATTTGGCTCATTATAGGTGCCGAAATAAATTTTCCATTTGGCTTTAATCTGGTTCAGCTTTTTGACGTGCTGATCGGTCTCAGAGCTAATTTTCAGATCAAAAATATTGCTTGGGTTTTGCGTGGTCTGACTCAGACCTGCCAGCTGGATCGAGCCTGTGCCATCAAGTAACGGGAAACGGGATTGATCGGTCAACTTGAGATCAAAATTTGCCTTCGAAAATGGCATCAACTGATCCAGCTTAGCCAGAATCACCCAGTCTTCTGAGTTTTTAATCTTGGCACGAATCTGCAAATCACGTACAGGCACAGCACTGTAGCTTTGCAATTGCAGGCGATTGCCATTCAGTGTTGCCGATAAAATCTGGTCCATATAGACATGACGCTGGCTGCTATTGGTCAAGGTTTCCCATGATTCACCATCCTGTAAAACACGGCTTCTCTCGCGTGCCTGAGATTCGGTCAAGATCACAGGTGGACTGAGTTGATTCGATTTATTCTGTTGCAGGGTCAGCATTGGCAGAATATAAATTTTCTGATTGGCCATGTGTAATAGATTCTGACCATAAATATAAAGATCGCTGGCATTGGCCAGTCGGCTGCTCTGATTTTGCCCTTTTAAAATATAATCTCGAAAGGTATCTATACTTTTATTGGATAAGATAGAGTCCAGGTTAAAGGATTTTTCCTTGTAACTTTCTACAATGCCATCATTCCGTGACACATAGACCAAGCCATCGTTATGGCGATGCATGACTGCCGACAAATTGGTTTCTGTTAAAATGGGCGCAATATTATTTTCATTTTCCTGAATCTGATTGATATCGTGGACATAGGTCATACCATCCGGCAGGCTGGTATACAGATAATCACCTATGACTTCCATGCGTGCATTACAGTTGCGTGCACAGCCCGGCAAGCTGAGCCGTGCAAATTTCTGCGCTTTTAAATGGTTTTGCGCCGTTACATCACTTTGACGCCACACATTAATGCGGCCTTCAATATCAGGCACATAAACGTAACGATCATCGGCAGTCACTGCATTGCTATGTACCAGCGCATAATTAAGCGCATCGCCCCACCATACACCTGTGCCGAGTGCCATAATGAAGCTCGGCTGTTCACCACTAATATCTAGAATATCAATTCGGTTTGAGCCATAGTTGGCCACATATAAACGCCCTGCATGAATTTCCAGATCATTCAGACTGTCCCATTTTTTGGCCAGACCCGAAATTTTCATAGGATCTATAGAGCTCAGTGCACGTTTTTTTCTTAAATCATAACGTAAAATATTCGATTCTGCCTGGCTGTTGGCAATATAAAGAACATCGCCCTCTACCACCATGGCGGTAGGATTCCAGCTGGTCAGACCAAAATTTCCTGCGCTTAATTCTGAACCTATATCCAGAACCTTAAACTCTGCAATTTTGCTCAGCTGCTCTCCCGTACCTGGTGTTATCACTGAATCTGGTCCTGTTGGCTGTGAGGTACTGCTATCGCTTCCTCCGCCTCCACATCCAGAGACCAATAATCCAATGAATACTGACAAGACCGTATACCTAAACAACATTAAATTCCCCAATAATTTTAAAAATTAAAATAAAAAATCAGAGTCTTATAGCTTAATTTTCAGTAGGGTTCGAGCATAAAAAATGAGGACCTGATCAAGTCCTCATCGCTGAATATTTCACCTTTGGCATTTTCCCTAAAGGAGTCTGAACTGTGTGGTATTTTTTATGGCTTATGTGATGATGAGATTTTCCGATAATCCGGCTCTAGCCCCAGCCTGGCTTCTAAATGATCATAAATCCACTGGAAGATAAAGGTATATACGAGGATACAAAGGGTTAAAGCTAAGTCCAGCAAAAAAGCTTGACCCAGACTCATGTGTAAGGCATAAGCCACCATTGGAATAGTCGCTAGCATCAAACCGCCTTCAAAGCCAATTGCATGGGCAATCCGCACTTTAATAGTCCTTTTCAGGCGATGTTTCGCTTCAAACTTTTCAAAATAATGATTAAACAGCATATTCCAGAGTACTGAAGTCACAGCCATAGCAATCCCGAGAACGCCTGTTACCTCAAGAGGCATATGCATCAATGTACTTAGCAGGACAGCGATCACGACCAGTAGAATACCTTCATATAAGGTGGCATGAATCAGTCTTCTTTTGGTAATTAACATATCAAATCAGCTTAATTCATCAGAGAGTTTAGCAATTATATTTCTTTAAATCTGATTATTCGAGTTAGAATCCATCAATAAAAATGAAAGGTTGAGCTATGAATGTTAATCAGGAACAACTGCTGATGTTCAAAACTGTGATGGAAACCGGTTCTTTCTCTGCGGCTGCGCGTCAACTGGGGAAAGTACCTTCAGCAGTCAGTATGGCGATTGCCAATCTGGAAATTGACCTGAATCTGGAGCTGTTCCAGCGCTCTGGCCGTGAACCTAAACCGACCCCGCAGGCACAGGTACTGTATGAGAAAACCCAGCAATTACTGGTAGAAATGAACCAGTGGATACAGCACGCTCAAGCCTTAAGTTCAGGCCAAGAATCTGAACTGAATATCGTCGTGGTATCAGAATTGCTGCATACGCGCTGGACCGATTATATCGTGTTGCTGGAACAGGAATTTCCCTCACTGCAAATCAATGTCTTTAGTGCACCTCAGGAAGATGCACATCGTATGCTGTTTGAAGGTTCAGCACAGCTGGCCCTGATGTTTGAACGCGAACAACTGGAAACCCGTGAACAGTTTGTGGAAGTAAAGCGTGAGGTGCTGGTCGCTGTAGTCGCCAAACAGCACCCCTTAAGTCAGTTTGCTCAAGTCAGCTATGAACAGATTTTGCAAAACAGGCAGATTGTGGTGGCCAGTCGCGATCGCACCATCAAGCCAGAACTGCTCTTTTCAAGAAATTACTGGCGCACCGACAACCATCACTCGGCTTGCAGCATGATTCAGCAAGGACTGGGCTGGGGGGTTCTGCCACTCGAGATGCTGAATGAGCAGCCACATTTGCAAGATCAGTTACAGGTTTTAAACCTGCTCGATTTCACGCCAAAGTTTGCATATTTTGTTGATCTGGTCTGGAGCCGGGAAACCCGACTAAGCACAGCTGCTCATTTTTTGATTGATCACTTGCGCAAACAACGTCAAATCGGGCATTAATCACAGAAATTCAACGACAGTCTACTTGGTTAACCGGCTATTTATGATATATAAGAATGCATAAGCAATAACCATAGAACTAGATCGTAATGACATTAACTGCGTTAAACCAATTAAAAAACTTGACGACCATTGTGGCAGATAGCAGTGATTTAAGTGCAATTGAAAAATTTCGCCCTCTGGATGCGACGACCAATCCATCGCTGATTACTGCAGCAGCGAAACAACCTGAAAATCAGGCTTTAATTGAAGCTGCTTTTGAGCAGGCCCAGCAAGAAGGTTATGTGGATAATGCCCTGATCGAACGTACCATTGATATTTTGACGGTCAAATTCGGGGTTGAAATCTTAAAACTGGTTGAAGGCCGTGTTTCGACAGAAGTCGATGCTTCGCTCTCCTTTGATACCGAAGCTACGATTGCCAAAGCCAAAGAACTGCTGGCACTTTATGCACAATATGGAATTGATTCAGACCGCATCCTGATCAAGATTGCCTCTACCTGGCAAGGTATCCAGGCAGCAAAAGCGCTGGAAGAAGAAGGTATTCATACCAACCTGACTTTATTATTTGGCCAGCACCAGGCCCATGCCTGTGCGGATGCAAAAGTAACCTTAATCTCGCCTTTTGTCGGCCGTATTCTGGACTGGTACAAAAAAGCTGAAGGTGTTGAAGCTTACCCGATTGAAAAAGATCCGGGTGTACTTTCGGTCAAGCGTATTTATGAATTCTACAAGGCACACGGTATTCAGACTGAAATCATGGGGGCCAGCTTCCGTAGTATTGACCAGGTTTTAGGCTTGAGCGGCTGCGACCTGCTCACGGTAGCACCAAACCTGCTGGCCGAACTGGAAAATGATCAGCGTGAAGTGCAAGCGCAACTCTCAGCCAAAGATATTCAAGTTCAAGGTGAACTCAGTCCAATCAGCCATGCCGATTTTGATGCACAATTGAAACAGGATCCGATGGCCAGTGAATTATTGCAAGGCGGCATTGATGGTTTCATTAAAGCACGGGAACAACTGGCTGCTTTATTACGTGAAACTTTCCTGAGTACCACTGAAATTTAAAGAAAATTTAGCCAGTTTCTCCAAGCCGATGTTGCTATAATGCCGCATCGGCTTTTTTGTTCTTGCGAGCTTTTCGTGTTTGGTATCACAGATCTAACGACCTTTATCATTGGAACTACGTTGATTGTGTTACTGCCCGGACCGAACTCCCTGTATGTCATGTCGATTGCCTCTCGTTTTGGCATTAAAACAGGTTATATGGGCGCATTGGGGGTATATACAGGCGACCTGATTCTGATTATATGTACTGCACTGGGTGCGGCCTCGCTTCTACATGCCTTTCCGGTACTGTTTATCGCCCTGAAAATTATCGGAGCGATCTATCTTAGTTACCTCGGTATCAAACTGATCATTGCAGCCTATCAGACTTTCTTTCCGGCAAAATCGGCACAACGCGTCCAGATTAAAAAAACATCTTCCGATACTACTGAATCAATTAAGCCCTTTCGTACCGCGCTTACCATTAGCATCTTAAATCCCAAAGCAATTCTGTTTTACCTGTCTTTTTTTGTGCAATTTGTCGATCCTGCCTATCCTTACCCTGCCCTGACATTCACGATACTGGCTGTGATCCTGCAATTGATCAGTATGACCTATCTTTCAATCCTGATTTTTTCTGGTGTAAAACTGGCCTCTTATTTCAACCAGAATTATAAAGTGACCGCCAGTTGTGTGGCTGCAGTTGGGATCCTGTTTTGCGGTTTTGGCCTTAAACTGGCGACTTCAACTTTCTAGCAATGACCGGCTTCAAGCCAGCAGACCTCTGGATAAAATTGTTAAAAACATTGTTTTGATACATGAAAAGCGTATGATTTAAACGCATTTAGAAATAGTGTCATGGATGATGCCTAAACTTTTACAAGATCTCTCCTTTCCTGCCATCATGGCCGGTTTTATTACCTGCATGATTGGTATCAGTGTTTCTGCCGTACTGGTCATTGAAGCTGCGCAAAGTCTGGGTGCCAATGCTGCGCAAATCAGTTCTTGGTTATGGGCACTGGGTATAGGTATTGGAGTTTCCGGGTTTCTGCTTTCCTGGAAATATCGCTATCCAATTTCAACCGCCTGGTCAACTGCCGGGCTGGCACTGGTCATTGCTTCTGCCGGCCATTATAGTCTGGGTGAAGCAATTGGCGCTTTTCTGATTTCTGGTATCCTGATTGCCTGTTTGGGATTTTTTGGAATTTTCGAGCGAATTTTCCAGTTTATTCCACAGAGTTTGACCAGTGCCATGCTGGCAGGTGTGCTATTAAAATTTGGCATCTCGGTCTTTGGCAGTCTGCAACAGTCCTGGCCATTTGTACTTTGTGTACTGGCAGTTTATCTGGTTTCCAAAAAACTGAGTATGCGTTATAGCATCGTGATTACTGTCTTGATGGCTATCCTCCTATGCCCTTTCTTTATTGATTTCACTATTCCTGCACTGAACTGGAGTATTGCCCAGCCGGTCTGGACTACGCCTGAATTTAGCCTACAAGCCCTTTTAGGCTTGGCCTTACCCTTATTGGTGATTAACCTGGCATCGCAATACCTGCCCGGCTTGGCTGTGATTAAAAGTTATGGCTATCCACCCAAGGTCAATCCGATTTTAGGCTGGACGGGTATTACCCAGGCAATGTTGGCACCCTTTGGCTGTTTCAGTGTCAACCTTGCCGCAATCAGTGCGGCAGTCAGTCTGGATGCCCAAGCGCATCCTGATCCGGCCAAACGTTATATTGCAGGGATGAGCTGCGGCCTGTTTTATATTTTGATGGGTTTTTTTGCTGCGACCTTGACCAGTGTACTGATGACTTTTCCGGGGATTCTGATTACCGTCTTAGCAGGAATTGCCCTGTTTGGCACCATTGGCCACAATATTGCGCTGGCTTTTCAGGACAGTCACGACCGTGAAGCGGCACTGATGACCTTCCTGTTTAGTGCATCCAATATCCAGTTTTTTGGAATCGGTTCAGCTTTCTGGGGACTGCTACTTGGTTTGACGGTTTATTTGCTATTTAAACTTAAACCGCAAATGGCATAAGCTTATTGTAGAAATGAGGCAGCTACTTTGTCTGCCTTTTTAATGCCCTGCAGTTTGGGAAAACAGGTTAATCACCACCACACCGGAAATGATCAGTGCAATCCCGATAAAAGCTGGCAAATCCAGCGCCTGTTTAAATATGACATAGCCTACAATTGCCGTAAGAACGATACCTACTCCCGCCCAGATCGCATAGGCAATGCCTAAAGGAATTACTTTAATCACCTGAGAGAGTAAATAAAACGCAATACAGAATAAAATGACCACAGCTAGAGAAGGCCATAATCGGGTAAAACCTTCCGACTTCACCAGAAATGTAGATCCAGTTACTTCTGCAATGATGGCCAAAGCCAACAATAAATATGCCCACGAGACAGGATTCATCTCTTAAACTCCAAACTATTTTTTAATGATTTGTCGGGGCTATTGACTAAAACTAAACATAAGAAATTCATCCTGCTTAATCCCATCTTTAAGGGGAAAGCTGATGTAAAAAATCCAGCGTCTTGATAAAAGTTTCCTGACTTTCTTTCTTGCCCATAAAAAACTGATATTCATGAATCAGCCAGGCTTTAGATTCCGGATAAAACACTGCAGTCACCGGAATCTGCTGCTCCTTTAAGGCTTTCACAAAAGGCAAAGACTGGGTATCGGTCAGAAAGTCCTTATTGCCTCCACTGATGAACACCGGTGGATAAGACGGCGTAATATACTGAATCGGAGAAATATGCTTTAAAAATGTCGCATCATTCTTGCGCTCACCCGTATAAGCCTGAATCAGGTTATATACCCCCCACTCCACAATTTTCATTTCTTCAGGTGCAGTGCTGGCAAATGCTTCCAGATCATATATCCCGCAGTGCAGAATCAACCCCTTAAGCTGCCCGGGTTGCAGATAAGGCTGAATACCAGATTGCTCGGCAAATGCGGGATTAGTCAAAAGTGCGGCATAATGACTGGCGAGATTGGCTCCGGCAGAATCCCCGGCCAGATATAAGTTCTGGGCATCAATATGGTAGGTGTCTGCATAGGTATCTAGAAATTTGAGTGCCTGATTGATCTGGTGTAGCTGGCTAGGATAGGTAGCTTTAGGCGCAAACTGATATTGTACGGAGACTACATTATAACCTTGAGCGGCCAGAAGCTTGAAATATCCCCGCGCATGTTCTTTAGAACCTGAAATCCAGCCTCCCCCATGAATCCAGACAATAGTGGGGCGTGGGCCAATACTGGCAATATTCTGTGGCTGATACAAATCCAGAGACAAGTTTTGCTGCGGCGCATAGACAATATTTTGCTGCACGATGACAGCACCAGGCGCATAACGATCCATCACTTTTTGCTGCAAGCCCGTGGTCAGGTTAAAAGCACTGGCAATAACTTTACTGTTCTGTACAGTCTGGCAACCGGAGAGGATGACTGAACTTATTAGCAAAAGCTGAATAGCGAAAAACCTCAACACTGTCTCCTCTATATATGATCTAAAAACAGGCTACAGCAGTCTAAACCATCCTTGTGTAAACGAGGACCATTCATCCACTTTTTTTTAATCATTAAAACTGCTATCCCGAGTTTTTTACTCTGTTTTTTTCATTACTTTTACATTAAAAATATTTGTAATTTAATGAGTTTTTTCAATTTTACCGCTTTTTTGCAATTGCACCTATTACAGCACTATGCTATCAATAAACCAAGGCAAAAATTAAACAACCTGCGGAGAAAAGCCATGACCTATCAACATATTTTAGTCCCAGTGGACGGTTCAGAAATTTCCTTTTCTGCAGTAAGACATGCTGCCAAAATTGCCAAGGCATTCGGTAGTCAGCTTTCTCTGATCAGCCTGATTGCAGAAGATCCTTTTACCGAGGCTGATTTTTATTACAGCTCTTCTATCATGAAAGAATATTTTGTCGAGGCACATGCCAATGCCAAAAAGGCATTGAAAGAAGCTACTGCCATCGCAGCCGCTGAAGGTATTGAAGCAGATTCCCGCATTGTCACAGGTTTAGTCAATGCAGAGCATATTGCGCAAACCGCCAATGAAGTAAACGCGGACCTGATTGTCATGGGTTCTCATGGCCGCAAAGGCTTCCAGAAAATGATTCTGGGCAGCTTTGCACAGGATGTTTTGGGTGCAAGTGAAATCCCGGTATTGATCGTGAAAAAATAATCCAGTTACTGCGCATCTTCAAGATGCGCAGTACTTATTCATTTAGCTTTTCAGTTATTTTTGAAGTTCAAACAAGACATCCTGTAGCGATTGATTCGCTCAAGCCATATTTTCCCTTAGCACCATAATAAATATGAGGAAGCACCATGAATAACTATGATCATATTCTCGTAGCAGTCGATGAATCCCCGATTTCATATGCTGCCGCAGAGCATGCCCTCGAGCTGGCCAAAGTTTTTCATAGCCATGTTACTTTGCTCAGTGTGATTGCAGTGGACCCCTTCACCGGCGTAGATTTCTACAAAGTTGCTCCGGCAGTCACAGACTACTTTATGCATGCAGAACAAAATGCTCTTGATCGTTTAAACGAGCTAAAATTGAACTTTGTTCGTGATGGCATAGAGGTTACAACAAAAGTCGTACATGGCATGCCACCCTCAGAAGGCATTATGCAGGCTGCAGATGAATCATCAGCTGATCTCATCATCATGGGCTCACATGGCCGTAAGGGCCTGCAAAAACTGATGCTCGGCAGCGTAGCTCAGAATGTTCTGGCAATTTCTCCAATACCTGTACTCATCGTCAGACAATAATAGTACTGATCAAAGCAGAGCCTGCGTCATGCAGGCTTTTAACGGAGCTTTTGATTGAGTTCATTTAAGAAAATTTCAGCATCAAGTTGGCTTTGAAATACTTTTTGTATTCTCCGACCTGCTGAACAGAATGCGGCGTATATTGAATAGAAATTCCAAATAAACCATTTTCAGGATTCTTGCTGACATGTATGGCAATAATATGCTGGCTATTTAAATAAAAACCATCTTCAATTTTCACTAACATATCTTGGACAACCTCTAGTAAGCGAATCTGTAGATCCCTTTACCTAGCTTACAGCTTAATAAACAAATACTCTTTTCCGTATAATCATACTGTAACACCCTTTGATACTTAACTCGGCCTTTAGGGAAATTCAACTGTATTTAAAGACAGCATTTGAAAAAGTAAAAAAAACCGGATCATGTCGATCCGGTTTTTTAACAAGAAATATTATATGCTGAGCATACTATTAAGTGTCTCAGACACATTTTTAGATTTGACCAGTGGCTTTAAGGTTTCAAGTTGAGCTTTTACTTCACTACGTTGTGGTTCCGCCAAGGTATACCAGCGTGACAATACCTGTAGCAAACGTGAGCCTACAATCGGGTTTTTCTCATCCAGATATTTTGCCAGACCAATAAAATGCTGTACGCCAAAGCTCCAGGTATTGACTGGGTTGGCATTCAAACCGCCACTGACTGCACGAATACGGTTAGGCACCGCCAGATCATAATCCGGATGTTGGGTCAAATATGCAATCGTTGCATCCGTTGCTTTTGGATGTGCTGCCTGAACCATAAACCATTGATCCAAAGACAAGGCTTCGTCTTCAAAACGGCTGTAGAAATCGGCTAGCGCTTCTGGTGCTTGTGGCGCATCATTCCAGACCAAAACTTTCAGCGCCCCTAAACGTTCAGACATATTGCCTGTATGATACTGCTCATAGGCCAAGTCAAAGACAGATGCATCTCCCTGACGAGCCATCATCGTCAGCATGATGTTTCTCAGGGCACGCACCCCCATTGCTTGCGAGAAATCAGATTGCAAATCTGGATCCAGACTCAGATAAGTTTCTTTCGCTGTTTCTCCAAAGGCACGGGCCAGAGTATGCAGTAAAGCCTCACGCTTTTCCTGAATCATGGCTGGCTGATAATCCTGATCAATACGGCTGCCCAAGTAACCTTCAGATGGTACATCAAATAGACGCGATGCCAGCAGTGGATCTTTCTCGATCATATCCGGCAAGGTCTTAAGCATGGCCTGAATATAGATCTCGGCAGGTTGATCATCCAGCAGGATACGTTCAAGTAAGGTTTGGGTCGCCTGCCACTGGTTAAAACCATTGGTCTCATATTGCAACAGGAAAGCCAGTTCTTTTTCTGAATAGTCAAAGTCCAGATTTACCGGTGCAGAGAAATTGCGCAGCAAGGACACTACTGGTTTCGCTGCAACACCACTAAACTCGATCGTTGCCTCATCCTGATCAAACAGATACATACCATCCTTAACGCCATTTTCAAAGAGCGCCTTAGAATTTAGCGTTAGCTGTTCACCGCTTTCAGCATCAAACAGTGCTAAAGCAACTGGAATTGGAACTGCTTTCAGATTCGGGTATTTGGCATGCGGTTTCAGGCTTTGCTTGAAGTGAAGGCGATAGATTTGGGTCTCTACATCGTACTCAGCTTTTACTTGCAGTTTAGGCGTACCGGGCTGGTTGTACCAGGTCAGGAAGTTTGAAAGATCCACACCTGAACCTGCTGTAAGTGCGGCTACCCAATCCTCAACCGTTACCGCCTGACCATCATGACGGCGGAAATATTCATCAGTTCCTTGACGGAATTTTTTCTTGCCAAGCAAGGTCGCCATCATGCGGTTAATTTCCGCACCTTTTTCATAAACAGTGGCAGTATAGAAGTTGTTAATTTCTACAAAATGATCCGGACGCGGTGGATGTGACAATGGTCCTGAATCTTCCGGGAACTGATGCGCTTTCAGAACCGCCACATCATCAATACGCTGTACCGCAGCCGACTGCAAATCTTCCGAGAAAGACTGATCACGGAATACAGTCAGGCCCTCCTTAAGACATAACTGGAACCAGTCACGACAGGTAATCCGGTTACCGGTCCAGTTATGGAAGTATTCATGGGCAATGACTGACTGCACCCGCATGATGGCGGCATCAGTAGTGTACTCTTCATCGGCCAGCACGCATGAAGTATTGAAGATATTCAGACCTTTATTTTCCATGGCACCCATGTTGAATGCACTGGTCGCCACAATCATGTAGTTATCCAGATCATAAGGCAGACCATAATGCTCCTCATCCCAGCGCATGGAATGTTTGAGCGCTTCCATGGCGATTTTGCATTTTGGAATATCTTTTTCTTCTGCATAGATTTCCAGAGCCACATTGCGGCCTTCCGAAGTAACATAATGATCTTTCATCACGGCCAGATCACCAATCACACAGGCGAACAAATAGCTCGGTTTCTTGGTCGGATCCTGCCACACGGCATAGTGACGATTGGCATCTACTTCACCGGTTTCTAGCAGGTTACCATTCGCAAGCAAGACCGGATATTTCTTGTCTGCCTCTACACGCGTCGTAAAGACCGACAACACATCAGGACGGTCTGGATAGAAAGTAATTTTACGGAACCCTTCTGGTTCATTTTGGGTCACAAACAGATCTGAGCTGGCCTGATATAAGCCTTCCAGCATCGTATTACTTTCAGGATGGATTTTAACCACAATTTCAAGTGATACCTGATCAGGTGCATTGGCAATGACCAGCTGTTCAGCATCCAGGTGGTAGTCACTGGCATTCAGGGGTTGACCATTTAACCGGATCGATTGCAGTTCCAGATCACGGCCAAGCAGAACCAGATCGCCAGCTGTCTGACGCTGCATCTCGAGCTTGCTGCTGACCAGACTGTGGTCACTGTAGACTTGAATATTCAGGTCTACAGAATCGACGACAAAGGAAGGTTTTTGATAGTCTTTTAAATAAATGGTTTGATCCGCCTCGATCACCGGGTTTGCCGCAATATTCATGTCCTGTCCTAATCTTTTATCGTGTTCGACATTGTTCATGTCAAAATCATACGCCAAGTTTGAAACGCTGTCTGTGCATTTGTATTGTCAGATCTAATATGGGCATTTCATGCACCACTTTCAATGCATTCTGCCTAAATGGGCAGCACTCAGCTCTACATAAGAAATATCTGTGCCATAAAAATAGTCAGAATCATAATTTCTTACATTCTCATAAATAACTGATTTAAAAATACATAATTTTATTTTCAGAGTACCGCATAAATGCAGATTAAAAAATGAGCACACTTCTTGGTACAGTTAAACTGTGTTTTCCACACTTCCAATGAAAGAATAATGATAACGATGATGAGGTGAGTCATGTATTTAAAACAGCATGTAATACGGATTGAAAATATTAAAACTTTGCAGACTCTGGACCAGGCCAATATTGACCATAAAGTGATTGCGCTCTTGATGAGCTGTGAAGGCATTCCGCTTCAGGCCCATGAAGTGACTGCCATTCTCAACACCTACGATGCACTCGGTGCCAAAAAAGTTCCTTCTAAAAAGGTTCAGGCCTTAATTCATGCCAAACATCGCGGAGAGCAGGACGATACTTTACCCTGCCCGGTTTAAAAAGTGTCATTTCATGTTTTAAAATCAGAGCTACTTCGGTAGCTCTTCTCCTGTTTGTGTGGCTGTTTTTGATTATAAAAAATTGCGCCAGTCCACTACGTTTGCATCTCATCAGCCGTGTATAATCAAATGCCCGTCCATTCTAGAGTTGCTCGCGACCATGGTATTCAGTGTTCTGCAAAAACAGCTTGATGAAAGTACTCACTGCCCATTGTGTAAGGCATCGATGTATTGGATTGAGGCAGAACAATATGATCAGGAGCTGAGCTATCATGAATGTAGCCATTGCCAGCATCAGCTTTATTCCGATCAAAAGCACAATTGTTATTGTGAACACTGTCTGGCGCAACGTAAACGTATGCTCAAGGAAGTCCGTTTACAGGAAAACCGGCAATATCATAAAAAGCAGGATCGACCGGTTCTTGAGCTCAATCAGCTCAGTTTTATCAATAAACTGTTTTTACTCGCGATTCTGGATGAACAGGTGCAGGAATATAGCCAGCACCGCGAATATATTGACTGGCATCAAATTCGATATTATTCCATCAGTCCCAACTATCTGTTCCAACATGGTCTGGTGAAAAGCCTGATCCGGGATCAGGTGCTGATTCCCAAAGATGTCCAGCAGGAAAACCAGCACTATTATATTAATGTGCGTCTGGATGGCTATTCTGAACCCACCCTGTTCAGCATTACCCAGCAGCTGCGCAATTGGTTTTATCAAAACCTGGGCCAAGGTGTGCCCTTTAAAAGTGCAGATGAAGTCAAAGATGCACTCTATTGCCTGCTGTATGAAGAAATCATTCAGTTTGCCCAATTCTATTGCCGTAGCTGGAATGTGCAGATTGCCGGAAATCAGAGCTTTCAGACTTTTTGCTATCGTCTTTTGGATGTACTGGCTGTGGGACAGATTTATTATCTGGTACAAACAGGACTGGAATACCTGTACAAACAAAAAGCCCTTAAGCCACGCAATGAAAATTTTATTAATACCAATCTGCTAAAAAAAACCTTGCAGCAGTACCGGGAACGTTCCATCACGGAAAAATGGGAAACCTCTACTTTGCCTCGCCCACCTCAACTGGCATTTAGCAAGATGAGCGAAATCCTGTTTTACCGTTTTCTGGGCTATGATGAAAATATCTTCTTTCAGCCAGTGTGGCGTTCTTGGCACAAGATCGAACCCCGCCTGAAATTTTATTCCCAGAAACGCTGTATGCACTGCGGCTCACAGGAACTATCGGTGGATTATGATGCCAGTGACTATGTCAGCCTGTTCTGTCGTAGCTGCAAGCATCAAGACCATTATTTTACCCGCTGACCGAATAGACAACTTATCTTCCACTTTTATAAATGACCATGATGACGACTTCGATGCAAGCATTACAGCAAACACTTCTGGACCAGATCTGTGAAGGCTGGTTGAAACTTCAGCAACAGCAGCCCCTGGTGCATATCATGACCAATACGGTGGCCAGCAACTATGTCGCCAATATTGTACTGGCTGCACATGCGTCTCCGGCCATGATCGACAATCCGTTTGAAGCTGAAAGTTTTGCCAGGATTGCAGCAGCCATCAGTCTGAATCTGGGTACACCGACGACAGAACAGGTTCAGGCGATGCAGGTTGCTGCGGAAACTGCACATCAGCTGCAAAAACCCTGGGTGCTTGATCCGGTCGGTTATGGAACAGTTCTGCACTGGCGTTCAGGCATCGCAGATCAGTTGATGCATTTCCATCCTGCCATTTTGCGTGGCAATGCCTCTGAAATTGGTGCTTTGGCCGGCAAGCAAATCGAATCCAAAGGTGTGGACAGTACGGTAGACAGTGCGGATGTTTATTTACAGGCGCAAAGTTTGCTGGATTATTGTGAATGTATCGCGATCTCCGGTGAATCCGATTACATTATTTCTAGAGACTATCCTGTGATACAGGTGTCAGGCGGTTCTGCTTTACAGCCCCGAATCACGGCGATGGGATGTGCGCTCGGTGCACTGATTGCTGCATATAGCGCAGTAACGTCTCCCGCCGTTGCTGCATTAACGGCACATGTACATTTTGCCATTGCCGGTCAATTGGCATTTGAACGCGCACAACAGTTAGGCAATTTTAATGTCGCCTTTCTGGATGAAATCCATCAACTCAATACTGAAACAATCCGACAATACGCAAGCTTCAAAATTCTGCCGGAATCCATTTAGTTTATTGGCTACTTTACGGGGTGTGTAGGTTTAAATAGGTGAACACGCCCCTATCTAGTTTACCTACTTCTTTTATATCCATATCGATAGAAATCTTCTATTTGAGTCTTATGTGCCAAGCATTTTGATAAATGCTTTGCTTGATGAGCAGAGCTTCATGAAATTTATATATCGATTTCCTTAAAAAGCATATCTTCTTTAATTAAGATATCTTTGCATAAGGTTAATTTAGTTCATGTGAATTGTAGTTTATTTTCTTATTCCTATTTAAATAGGACTTTTAAGTTTTGATTAACAGGCTGTATGAATCCACACCCAATGCCTGATCATGCTTATTTTTAACGATCGATTTGACCTCTTTTGGCTTGAATTTTTTAGTCTAATACCAGCATATTTAGCTCAATTTGGAACTTGAAATATAGTATGAATAAACTGATAAAAATCAGTTTAAACAAAGGCTCATATTATTTTAATAAACCAGATTCAACAGACATACATTAAAAAAAGCCAGCTGCCACTCAAGCAACTGACTTTTAGAATTTGAACAAATAACGTGTTTAAAACACCTGTTTAACCTGCGTAATGAATGCTGACCGACTTGATACGATTGCTTTCAATTTCAGTGACTTTGAACTGCACACCTTGATAATTTAACTCGGTGCCCACTTCAACCGTACTGTTGGTTTTATCTAGAATCAGACCTGCCACACTAATATAACCAGCATCTTCATCAATCAGATCAATCATGCCAAGTTCCAGCTCAAGCTGATACAAGTCTAACATGCCCGATGCGATCCAGTGCGTATCATCGATTTTAACTAGATCTAGCTGCTCATCAGCATCCGGGAATTCACCGGCAATTGCTTCAAACACATCCAGCGGTGAAATCAGACCCTGTACATTACCAAATTCATCGCTGACCAGAACCAAAGAACCCTTAGAAGTACGCAAGGTATTGATCGCATCAATAACTTTCATTCTTTCAAAGATATAAATTGGACGATGACGTTTGATCAGTGCTTTTAATTCTTCCGGCTCTTCCAGTACATCCAGTAATTCTTTTGCACGTACTACGCTAATGACCTTATCCAGGCTACCGCGACATACCGGGAACAGGCTGTGTGGAACGGAAAGAATTTTTTCACGGATCTCTTCTGGACTATCTTCCAGATCGACCCATGAAATCTGGCTTCGGGGCGTCATGATCGAAGCGACTGAACGCTCTGCAAGGGTAAGAACCCCACCAATCATATAACGTTCTTCATCTGCAAAGGTTTCTTGTGCCTCATTATTTTGAGTATCAGTCGTCTCCAGCTTACCGCCCATCAATTTCAGAATCGAGTCAGCCGTACGATGACGCAAAGGGATCTTCGATTCATGTTTAGCAGCATTACGCTGACCGAACTGGTTAAATGCTTCGATTATGATCGCGACACCAATACCTGAATAGATATAGCCTTTTGGAATATGGAAGCCAAAACCTTCTGCAATCAGACTGATACCAATCAAAAGCAGGAAGCTTAAACACAGAATCACCACGGTTGGATGACGGTTCACAAAGTTGGTCAATGGTTTCGATGCCAGTAGCATCACGCCCATTGCGACAATCATAGCAGCCATCATGACATAAATATTGTCGACCATACCAATTGCGGTAATCACTGAATCTAAAGAGAAAACAGCATCTAAAACAACAATCTGTGCAACAACGGCAGTGAAACTTGCATATACCACGTTGGTAGATACTGTGACTTCAGGTTTGCCTTCAATTTTTTCATGCAGCTCAGTAACGGCCTTATACACCAGGAACAAGCCACCAAATAACAAGATCAGGTCCCGACCGGAGAAGGTCCAGTCAAACACAGTAATCAATGGTTGTGTCAAAGTGACCAACCAGGCAATGGCAAATAACAGGCCTAGACGCATGAATAATGCGAGTGACAAACCGACAACACGCGCTTTATCGCGTTGTTCAGGAGGAAGTTTTTCAGCCAGAATGGCAATGAAGACTAGGTTATCAATACCTAAAACAATTTCGAGAATAATAAGAGTAATTAAACCTACCCAGATTCCGGGATCTAATAAAAATTCCATTAGAGAATTACCCCGTTCGAGTAAGCTAAAAATAGAGATGGAAGATCAACGCACGGCGAGGGATCCATTAAAATAAAACCTATGCAACTTAAGACCATTCCATTATGCATAAACTGAATAATTTGTAATGTATTAATTTACAAAAAAATTACATGGTCATAGGGTTACAGCGGCTTTTTAACTACCTAGCAGATGCTGAAATTGATTAATTTCAATTTTTTCTACATAACTTATTATAATTTAATGAAAACTTATCATAAGTTAACTATAGATAGTTTATCCCTCTTATTTTTAATGTGATTTAAGAAGTGAACTATAAAATATTTTTTCATTGAAGGAACAATCACTTAAAAGTTTAGCTTCGAATGAGCAGTCTAACGAGTTCACTAAACCACTTTACTGTCCTCTACTCTCGATCAGTTAATTTATTAAAATACAATATTTTATAGGAAAATTTATTTGGAGCGCCTGATGAGTAATCATCAAGTGTCCTACAACACTTTTCTACAAGCCAAATATCCAATGAAGAATTAAATTTTAACAAAATGTTATCGCCTTTTATCTGATTTTAATGAGCAATCCCTACTCCTGAAAGGGCTGACGTGCAGAACTCGTCAATATCTTGGGCTGTTAAGCAAAACTAAAAAGTGTCAGGACCTTAACATTTTTAAAATAAAGGTTGAAACATGCATAAACTTTTTCATAAAATGAACGGGCCCTAGAACAATAAATACAAGGAACATTTCATGACTAAAAAATATGCAAAATTTTTGCCGTGTACGGAAGAATTTAATTTAGAAAACTTTCCATATTATTGGGTAACTCAGGTTCATGCTCAATACGTCCTTAATGTCGACCATGCACTAAAAAAGTATGGTGTTGACAATTCCCGTCGCCGCATTCTTCTTGCCTTAAGATCCAAACCGCATGCCAGTGTTTCTGACTTATCAGAGATGGTTGTCTCTAAAATGTCGACCACGACGAAAATTGTTTACCGCTTAAAAGATGAAGGTCTGGTTGAAACCTATTCATGTGAGGATGATGCACGGATTACCCGAGTGATTTTGACCGAAAAAGGCACACAAATGACCCATAAGATCAATGACCTGACCAATGTTGTACTGGAACAGTCATTTGAAGGTCTGACACCTTTGCAAATTGAAAAAACCATGGAAAGTTTACGTCATATTTTTAAAAATTTAGCTCGTTAAGAGTCTCATTTTTTATTTTAAATAGACGCTGGCGAATTTCTTACATGCTTTTAATAATAAATAATTCGCCAGAGCTTTCTAAGAATCAAAAAAGTTTAGTTGCGCACTGACTTTTTTGATTTTTTCTTTAGGTACATGTGAACATTCAAACTCTTCTACCGGAAAACCCTCTACAAAGCTGTGAATAGCTGGATAACTTAGTGTTAGCCATTCTTTTAGGCGATCTTGAGGAATTACAATCACCGATCGTTTGACATTACCCGGCTCATGAAACTCTTTCATCATTGGATGGCCAATTGCATCCATGGTTATCATGCTGGCCGAGCGTATTATTTCTCCTTGTACCCGAGCAATCTCATAGAGCGCCGCAATAAAAGTCGCTTGACCATCTTTACGTCTTATGCCCCAACGTTGCGGTTTATTGTCGAAATATTTGGACTCATAAAATTCTGATACCGGGATGACACCAAAATGACACTTGGCAGTAGCTTCAGCAAAGGTAGGCTTTTCAAGTAAAGTTTCATTTCTGGCATTATAGGTTTTGGTTCCTATTTTTTTATCTTCTGCCCATTTCGGAATAAGACCAAAGTTCACCAACCGCCACTCTGGTCCTTGAGCTGAATGAAATAAAAGTGGTGTGGCATAATTGGGATAGACCTCTTCTGGATATTCAAAAGAAATTTCTGGCAACTCCAGATTATGCAACTGCTCTAGGGTTAAAGGTTTAAAATTGGCGCACATGCTTCATCAGATAAATCATTTGATTTACAGATTATAACTTGGCGCCTGCAGTGAACCTGTATGGATTATAGGTAAGTTTATATTATTTACTATTATTCACTTGGAACCGTCAGCCAGTGCGTGCGGGTAAATTCTTCAAAAATCCAGCGTCCATTAAAACGTCCCAGTCCTGAATTTTTCTCCCCCCCAAAAGGTGCGTTCGGCTGGTCTGCAACACTAATCCCATTAATATGCGTCATACCAATATCCAGTT
The DNA here is from genome assembly GCF_048147925.1 of Acinetobacter sp. 226. Taxonomy (NCBI): domain Bacteria; kingdom Pseudomonadati; phylum Pseudomonadota; class Gammaproteobacteria; order Moraxellales; family Moraxellaceae; genus Acinetobacter; species Acinetobacter sp. 226. The sequence goes on from NZ_JAYWYX010000008.1 coordinate 74,236, forward strand.
GTGCCGCAAAAGCAGTGCCTCGCTCGATGTTTGAAGTACATACGGCACTGGACAAACCAAAATCGGTTGCATTGGCCAGCTCTAAAGCATGTGCTTCATCACGGGCTTTTAGGATAGGTAAAATCGGTCCAAAGCTTTCTTGTTGTGCCAGATCGGAATTTTCAGCGACATCAATAAAAATATGCGGAGAAACCAGATTTCCTTCAATGCCTCCTTCATAGACCAGTTGCGCGCCCTGCTCGCTGCCCGTTTGAATGATCTGCTGATGTTTTTTGACCTGACTCTGATTAATGATTGGTCCGATCACGGTATCTTCCAGATTTGGATCGCCCACCGGAATCATTTTGACCCGATCCAGAAGCTTGTCTATATATGCATCATGGATAGAGGCATCGACAATAACCCGGTTGGTACTCATACAAATTTGCCCCTGATGCAAGAAACGCCCCATCAAGGTCAATTCAACAGCTAAATCAAGATCAGCATCATCCAGAATGACCAAAGGTGCATTGCCACCCAGCTCCAGCGCCAGACGCTTGATTCGGGAACTGGCTAAAGCTTTGCTACCGACACTTTTTCCCACTTCAGTCGAACCGGTAAATGAAATCATTTTAGGTACCGGATGCTCAACAAAATAATCCCCGATTTCACTGCCAGCACCCGCAACAATGTTCAGCGCACCTGCAGCCAATCCTGCTTCTTCAAAGAGTTTGCCGATTAATGTACCGCCAGTCACCGGAGTATCACTGGCTGGCTTCAGTACCACTGTATTGCCACAGGCAATTGCTGTTGCCACTGAGCGTAAAGACAAATGAAATGGAAAGTTCCATGGGCTAATGACAGCAATTACACCTAAAGGCTTACGCAAAACTAAACTTTTACGTGCCGGATCCTTACTTTCCAGCTGTTCTGTTTGGATCCGGTCTGGAAAAGCCAGACTTTCCTGAATAATGCCTAAAGCAGCATTTATCTCAAGGCCTGCTTTAATACGTGTACTACCGGATTCAATGATCAGCCAGTCAATGATTTCGTCACGACGCTGCTGAATAATTGAGATCACATTTTGCAGCACTGTTTTACGTACTTCAATGGATTTTAAGGCACCTTGCTGGAAAGCCTGCGCTGCTGCTGTATAAGCACTGTCTACATCAACAGAACTGGCCGCTGGCATACTAAAAATTTCACTCTGGGTATAAGGATTGATATTTTTTATAATTCTAGTTGAAGTACCGGCTTGCCACTGGCCATGAATAAACTGCTGGTCTAAATTTTGATATACCGTCATCATTTTATTGTTTCCTGGAATACTTTTCCTCACTTTAAGAGTTCGGCTAGAAAATTTCCAGTCAGGACGACAACGGCTTACCATTAGACAATAAAAAAGCCTCCGAAGAGGCTTTTTCAATTAGACAGGATTAGTCACCTGTATAACCTTTCAGTTTTAAACGCGCTGCATGTAAAAGTGGTTCGGTATAGCCTGATGGTTGCTCACCACCTTTAAAGATCAAGTCAGACGCTGCCTGGAATGCAATATTATTGGCAAAGTCATTAGACATTGGCGTATAAAGTGGATCATTGGCATTTTGCTCATCCACAATTTTTGCCATACGTTGCATAACTTCTTCTACCTGCTCACGACTTACGATACCGTGACGTAACCAGTTAGCAACATGTTGTGAAGAAATACGGAGTGTCGCACGGTCTTCCATTAAACCGACATCATTAATGTCTGGCACCTTAGAACAACCCACACCTAAGTCTACCCAACGCACGACATAACCTAGAATACCTTGACAGTTGTTTTCAAGCTCTTTGAGCTTCTCTTCTTCTGTCCAGTTGGTATCTTTTGCAAGCGGTGGCGTTAACAAGTCATCAAGTGGCAATGCTTCAGTCGCAAGAAGCTCTTTCTGACGGTTTGCCACATTAATTTGATGATAGTGAATCGCATGAATCACCGCACCTGTTGGAGAAGGTACCCATGCACAGCTTGCGCCCGCTTCAGGATGCTCGGTTTTGGTCTTGTACATGTCAAGCAGCATGTCTGGTTTTGGCCACATGCCTTTACCAATTTGTGCTTTACCACGTAGACCTGCTTGCAAACCAATCATCACGTTACGGTTTTCGTATGCTGGGAACCATACCTGGCCTTTGATCTCGCCCTTACGTACAAAGGGACCTGCTTCCATTAAGGTATGGATTTCATCACCCGTACGGTCCATGAAGCCTGTGTTAATGAAGATGGTACGATCTTTGGCTTGAGCAATACAGTTCTTCAAGTTCACAGAGGTACGGCGTTCTTCATCCATAATCCCGATTTTTAATGTCTTCGCGGGTAAGCCAAGTGCCTGTTCAGCACGCTCGAACAGTTCAACTGCAAATGCAACTTCTTCAGGACCATGCATTTTTGGCTTCACGATGTACATTGAACCCTTACGTGAGTTCTTGATCGTGTTTTCACCACGAATGTCAGCAATAGTAAGCAGTGGAGTCACCAAAGCATCCATGATGCCTTCATAGATTTCTTCGCCATCTACCAGAATTGCCGGGTTGGTCATCAAATGACCCACGTTACGAAGTAACATCAATGAACGACCGTGAACCTTAGTTTCACCGCCTTCAACATTTTTGAAAGTACGGTCTTCATTTAGTTTACGTGTAACAGTTTTGCCATTCTTTTCGATGGATTCTTCCAGCGTACCGCGCATCAGGCCTAACCAGTTACGGTAACCTTCAACTTTCTCTTCGGCATCTACTGCTGCAACCGAGTCTTCCAAGTCTTGAATGGTGGTTACAGCTGCTTCAAGTACCACATCTTTTACGCCAGCAGCGTCAGTTTGACCAATCGGGCTAGTGGCATCAATTTGAATGATGGCATGCAGGCCGTTGTTTTTTAAAACAACCTCTGTTGGTGCAGAGGCTTCACCGTTATAACCTACAAATTTAGACGCATCTGCAAGCGTTGTGGTTGAACCATCTTTCAGGGTTACAACCAGTTTACTGCCTTCAACCGCGTATTGAGTCGCATCGGCATGTGAGCCTTGCGCCAGCGGGAAAGTTTCATCCAAGAAGTTTTTCGCAAATGCGATAACTTTCTCACCACGTTTCGGGTTATAGCCTTTGCTTTTTTCCGCACCATCTTCTTCAGAGATCACATCAAAGCCATAAAGTGCATCGTACAATGAACCCCAACGTGCATTCGCTGCATTCAGGCAGTAACGTGCATTACGTACTGGTACGACCAACTGTGGACCTGCCAATACTGCAATTTCTTCGTCTACATTTTCAGTGCTGATTTGAAAATCTTCTACTTCTGGTAACAAGTAGCCAATTTCAGTCAAGAAAGCTTTGTAAGCTTGTAATTCAAATGTGTTATTGCGGTGCCATTCATCAATTTTTGCCTGAATGTCATCACGCTTAGCCAAAAGTGCTTTATTTTTAGGGCTAAGATCAACAACGACTTGTTCAAAGTTCTTCCAGTATGTTTCGCTGTCCAAACCAGAACCTGGTAGTGCTTCATTTTCGATAAAATCGTAAAGTTCTTTAGCAATCGCTAACTTGCCTTTTTGAATACGTGCAGTCATTGTCTTTCCTGATATTGCTACTTTTTATACAAGAGATTCTAGTATACCGATTAAAATCTAGCTGAATAGTATTATCACATTGCTAAATACTGAGCATTTTTTCCAATATGAATACCCTCATAAACATATTTGATTCAGCTCAGCCACAATTAGATATCATTATGCTAAATACCCTAATGACAGTGTATAAAGTTTTCGAAATGTAGAAATTAGACTTAAGTTCAGATTTTCGAGCAAAAATTATGCATTCCAGTTATACACGATCATATTTAGATCAAGATTAAGCCATGTTTGATCAGGCTTGTCGATAATTTAACTACCTATTTTTATAAAAAAGCGCCAGTAAATAACCAGCGCTTTTATTGTTATTCTTCGTTTAAAGAGACTATTTTCTCGATCTGACGATGTTCTGAATTCAGGTATTCATCCGACTGCATTTCCAGCAAACGGGAACGGGTTCGTTCAATTTCAAAAGCCAGCTTCTCTCCCTGATAAATATCCACAATATTATCTTCCGAGGTCAAGAGCAACTTGACGCCGCGGTCATAAAACTCATCTACCAGATAAATAAAACGGCGCGTGCCATCACTCAGAAAATCGGTTAGATGGGGAACATTGCTGACCAAAACAGTATTATAAATATTGGCGATTTCAATAAAATCAGCCGGGCTACGTGGTTTTAAACATAGCTCAGAGAATTCACACCACAATACATCTTCGGTATGCGCTACGGTTTCAACAATACGGTTGTTGATAATAATCGGTTCTTCAGAGCGTGTTTGAGCCTGGGTTAAAGCATTAAAGCGCTGCGCAATCCAGTTTTTATGATCATGTGTTAACGGGAATTTAAACAGTTGTGCCTGTTTTAAAACCCGTAAACGGTAATCGACTCCGGCATCGACATTTAATACCACACAATTTTTCTTGACCAGTTCAATCGTTGGCAAGAAACGGTCGCGGTGAATCCCGTTTTTATATAACCCGTCTGGTGCAATATTCGAGGTAGCGATCAAGGTAATGCCGCGCTCAAACAACTTCTGGAATAAATCGCTCAAGATCATTGCATCTGTCACATTCGATACAAAAAACTCATCAAAACAGATGACGACTGCTTCTTTATAAATCCGGTCCGCTACGATATCTAGCGGATTACGCTGCCCGGATAACTTATTTAATTCACGATGCACATGCTGCATAAAATGATGAAAATGCATCCGGGTTTTACGGCGAAACGGAATGGAATCATAGAACTGATCCATGAGCCAGGTTTTGCCACGCCCCACCCCACCCCACATATATACTCCTTTCGGAGATGTCTGACGGCGAAAGCGGCGGAATGCTTTTTTCGATGCCTTAAATCGCTGAATCAATTCCAGCCAGACACGATTCAGTTCATGTACTGCCATCGCTTGTGCTTCATCGGGCATAAACTGTCCAGAAGATATTGCTTGTGCATAACGTTCTGCAGGAGAAATCGGACTAAAGGCGGTGCTGTGCTGTGAATTAAAATCGGACATAGAATTTCGTACTATTTGGGATCAATTTAATTATAACGGAGTTTAATCAACACGCTATAACACTTTGGCATAAACAAACTTAGGCTATTTTATATATTGCCGAGGACTTTGCCCAAACCAGCGTTTAAAGGCATGGTTAAAAGCGGCCGGCTCGGAATAGCCCAATAATTCTGCAATCATTTCAATCGAATACTGCTTATATTCAATTAATCGCAAAGCTTTATCTTTAATAATCTCTTCACGAATCTGCTTATAACTGGTATCACATTGCTGTAACTGATGCCGCAAGGTCCGTTCGGGAATATTCAGTGCCTGTGCAGTTTCAGCCATACTTGGCATTAGACCGCTTTGGATTTCCAGATAATCCTGCACCCGCTGCACCACAGTCGGTGTCTTTTCGTCCTCCTGCAACCGCTCTAGCTCAGCCAGACATTTGGCTTCATAGATTGCAAAAGTTTCCTCATCCTTCGAGGGAATTTTAATATCCAGAACCGCTTCATCAAACCAGAATGCCGCCCGAGGTGCATCAAACTGTACCTGATTCCCATAATAATCATGATAGATCTTTAAGGTATTCGGATTTGCCGGATAGGCAAATGGCAACTCAATCCGCAAATCAGGTTTGGATAAACCCATCATTTTGTAAATTTCCCGGATAAACTTAAAAGTTCCGGAAATCTCCGCCTGTGCCAGCAACCTTCCCAAATGGTCATCTAGCTGCTTGGCTCGATAACATAGCGCACTATAATGTTCGCTATGCTCCAAAGCCAATTGACCGGTCAGATGCGTCAACTGCTGAAAACGGATCACCTGATTCAGTGCATCACGTACCGTAGGGCTCGTCACCAGCAACATGAGTAAGGGACCATAGCCTGCCAAGGCATAATGCTGGCCAATCAACAATCCTTGTTCAGGCTGAATTTCCTGCCCCACCACCTTGAGCACATCATTTTCCAGACTCGGATGGATAATCGAGCTTGGATCAAAGGCATCTACACGCAGCCCAATGTTTTGCAGTTTCTGATCGACCTGCATACCAGCCTTACGCATCCCTTGAATCAAATACATCAGACTGAGAACAGAACGTTTCATAACCATACAAGTACAATGTGATTTCTCTAGTTGTACTATAAAAATAATATGCCGGCTATTGCCGTTTAGATCAATTTTCTGTCTAATCACTAAGGAGCAGATTACGATAAATATCCCACATTAAAATAAGCAAGGAATGTACAAATGCTAGATCACGCCACTGCTACAGGCTCCCATCCCCATACCAAAGTTGCCATTATTGGAGCCGGTTTCGGCGGTATTGCCATGGCAATACGTTTACAGCAACAGGGTATTTATGACTTCGTTATTCTGGAAAAAGGAAGTGATTTTGGTGGGACTTGGCGAGATAACCAATATCCGGGAGCAGCCTGTGATGTGCAATCACATTTGTATTCCCTGTCATTTGCTCCAAAAAGCAATTGGTCCAGACGTTACGCTGAAGCACCAGAAATATTTTCTTATATTCAGGATCTGGTAACTGACTATAATCTCCGTGCTTTCTGCCGTTTAAATACTGAAGTTCTGGCTGCACATTACCAGGCAGATCGCTGTCTATGGCAATTACAGCTTCAGGATCAAAGTATCCTTGAAGCCCAGTTCGTTATCTTCGCTTCTGGGCCATTGCATATTCCCCAAATCCCACATATACCCGGTATTGAGAAATTTCAGGGCAAAGTCTTTCATTCCGCACAATGGGATCACACATATGACCTGAATGGCAAAAATGTTGCTTCAATCGGGACAGGTGGTAGCGCGATTCAATATATTCCGGAAATCGCTCCACAATGCAAACAACTTTACGTCATGCAACGTACAGCGGCCTGGATCATTCCTCGTGATGAACGTATCTACCCCGACTTTGAAAAGAAACTATTTAAAAAATATGACTGGTTTCGAAAGTTACATCGCACCCGCCTGTATTGGTCAAATGAATCGCGTGTCGTACCGATTGTCAAACCTGGCATTATGAAATTCACCCAAAAACTGGCAGAACTGCTGATTAAATATGAGGTTAAAAATCCTGAATTGGCCAAACAACTGACTCCCGATTACATCATGGGCTGTAAACGCATTCTGGTTTCAAACCGCTACTTTCCGACTTTTAACCGCCACAATGTAGAACTGGTGACCGAGAAGATTCAGGAACTGACTGAACACAGTGTCATTACCCAAGATGGAAAAGAGCGGCCGATTGACTGTCTGATTTATGGTACCGGATTCATTACAGATCCACGTATCTATATGAAGAATTTTCAATGCACCGGACTCCATGGTGCAGAGCTGAATGACGTCTGGAAACAAGGCGCTGAAAGCTATTATGGAATTTGTGTAAAAGATTTTCCAAACCTGTTTCAGTTATTGGGACCCAATACTTTATTGGCGCACAATTCTGTGATTTTTATGATCGAGGCGCAAGTTGAGTATATCTTGCAACTAATAAAACTAGTCGATCAATCTCATAGTGATGCCATCATGGTCAAAGAGCAGGCGCAAGATACATTTAATCAGCAGGTGCAACATATGTTTGAAAAGACTGTTTGGCAATCTGGCTGTGTAAGCTGGTATCAGCAGGAAGGTGGTAAGAATTTCGCCTTGTGGCCGACTTATACCTGGAAATACTGGCTAAAAACCAAAAAAATCAATGCTGCAGATTATCAATTATTCAATAAACTTACCTAAAAGACTTTAGCATCCGATATCAAGCGATGGCATAATTTAAAGGTAAATTTTTCAATCCATTAAACTTATGCAATCGCTCTGGCTCATCTTTCAGCTTCTATTCTGTCTAGCACTCGGTTTTGCTATGGCAAAACGAATTCCGCAACCTATTATTAAAATCTGTTTCAAGCTATTGCCCTATTTTAGCTATGTATTATTGATTGCAATTGCCTTTGAATTTTCACAGCTTGTCGATGAATTACAGCATCCTCTCCAGATTCTGAGCACCTCGATCAGTATTGCCTTTCTGACTTCACTCGGTGCTTTTGCATTTTGTTATCTTCTATTTAAATGGGCAGGTTATCTTCCTAGTTCCGGTCGAGTATCCGTCGACCTGGTGCTTAAATCCCTACTGAACATGAGCTATGCCTTTTTGGCTCTCGCCGGCGGATACTTTTTACATGCAGGCTTGAGTCTATTTGATCTGTCCCTGCAAATCAGCACCTGGCATTTATTACTGGTATTTATGTTCATGATTGGCCTAGATCTGGCCAACTCACCCTTAGATCGATCCTGGTTAAATTTTAAAATTCTACTGGTCCCGATCGGTTGTATTTTTGGTTCATTATTTGCAGTCATCGCATATTCATTCTGGAATACCCAGATGGATCTGAAAGATTTGATCATGCTGTCACAAGGCTATGGCTTTTATTCGATGTCAGGCGTCGTTGTCACGGAACTTCGTAACGCTGAACTCGGCAGTATCGCCCTGATGAATGACCTGTTTAGAGAAATTTTTGCCATTTTACTGATGTATTGTATGGGCTGGAGATATCCAAGATCTGCGATTTCAGCAGCGGGTGCAACTGCAATGGATGTGACTTTACCGATGGTTAAACAGGCGTGCGGGCATGATTTTATTCCGCATGCTATGGTCAGCGGTTTCATTTTGTCACTGTTAGCACCAGTCATGGTAAGTGTACTGGCAGTGATTTAATTACTTTATCGCTTTCTCACTCTCTTCCCTGAGTCAGTTTTAAAGCAGGGTTTTAAAACGAAACACAAACAAGGAGGCTGAGAGGGCTGACTAAAAACTTAAATCAATATCACTTAAGGCATCGCCTACTGTTTCAACAACATCCGAAACCAGACTGATAGCATCAGATGCCAAACTGACCACATCAATTCCCGCTGTCCAATCTGTTGAGCTTGCCTGTTATTGCTACTGTTCTTGTTGCTGAAGCTGTTCCGCCTGTTGAACACTTTGAATCAGATCATTCTGTTCCTTTTCTGAAGGTAATTCAGATGTATTCATAGGTTTTCCTTTAATTATTATTGATATTTTCTGAATATATAAAAAAAGCCTTTCATTGGAAAGGCTTTTTGTTGGTCAAATCATATTACAAGGTATCTAGAATATCTTTTAAGGTTTGGCGCATATTTTTAGACTGGGTAATCGGACGACCAATCACCAGATGCGTTGAACCATCTAGCATCGCCTGTTTTGGTGTTACAATACGTTTCTGGTCATCTGCATTTGACCCTTCTGGACGAATGCCGGGTGTCACTAATGCAAAGTCTTTTCCAATCGTTTCACGCAACATTTTTGCTTCTTGAGCTGAGCAGACCACACCATCTAGACCACTGTCTTTGGTCAGCTGAGCCAGACGTTTTACATGCTCATTGGGTTCAATATCCAGACCAATATCCTTTAAGTCTTCACGGCCCATCGAGGTAAGAACTGTGACGGCAATCAACTGAGTCTTATAATTACCTGCTTTTAACCGCTCTACACAGGTTTCCATCATTTTACGGCCACCTGAAGCATGTACATTGACCATCCACACTCCCAGATCTGCTGCCGCGCATACTGCCTGTGCTGTTGTATTTGGAATGTCATAAAATTTCAGATCCAGAAATACATCAAAACCTTTATCTTGAAGTGCTTTGACAATGATTGGCCCCTCATGGGTAAATAACTCTTTGCCAACCTTTACTCGACATAAAGCAGGATCTAGCTGTTCCGCAATCGTTAAGGCATCAAATTGGCTTTTAGCATCCAGTGCAACGATGATACTCATGAGTAGACCCTTCAAATTGACAAAATTAAGATATTATACGGACTAAGCTCATGCCGACCAAGAATATTTTCACAAAATATACTTGGTAATTCAAACTAAGTTATTTATTTATATAATTTTAAATATTATTTTAGCTATAATTATATATAGATAAATAATAAAAAACGCCTTTAAAGCTAAGTTAAAAGGCGTTTAATTAAAATTGGCAATATAAAATGTTTAAAAACAACTTTTGCCTGGCACTTTCACCTAAAGTGGTGTCGATGGTCGGTCATTAGAATTAATATCTAACACAGTTTTTTCATGCCGGGTATGGACGGCTGCTTCAGCAGCCATTAACTTGGCTGAATTCAATTGTTCTTTACGTAGGTGTTCAATGTCTTTACGAAGCCTTTTAATTTCCCAATTCGCCTGAAAAACCCTGAAGATCTGAACACCTAATAACAGGCCCAAAACTACACCCAAAGATAAAGTGAGGAGAAGTAATAATCCCAGGCGCATTGCTGGAACTTGAGTAAATAACAAGTCCACTGACAATTCAGTACCATTTTGCAGAACTAAAGCTAATGAATAACCAAACAGTACTAATAATAGAATGACCAGAACGTAACGCATGAGCACCCCGTATATTTACAATTATTTTTGTGCAGACTCGTTTACCGCATCACGAAGTGCCTTACCTGGTTTGAAGTGCGGAACTGCTTTTGCAGCCACTTCTACTGATTTACCAGTTTTAGGGTTACGCCCTACGCGCGGTTCACGGTGATGCAATGCAAAACTACCAAATCCACGAATCTCGATACGATTATCAGATGATAAAGCCTCTATCATTTGATCGATCATGATTTTAACTGCTTCTTCCACTAAGGGTTCAGCCAAATGCGGATTTTTTAACGCAATACGCTCTATTAAGTCAGACTTATTAAGTGCTTCAGTAGTCATCTGCGACCTCTTTAATTATCAAGCTACTTGGGATCTATTTCCAGATAATAACCTGTTTAAATACAAAACGGTAGCGCAATAATTAAATACTACGCTACCGTTTACAGTATTTGTATAAAAAGTATTAGTTAATTTACATTAACAATACAATTCAGACGCTTACTTAGTTGCTCATTTGCGCCTTGATCAGGTCACCAATAGTTTTAGGACCATTGTCTTGACCAGCTGGTGCTGTTTTCAAGTTAGCAACTGCTTCTTTCTCTTCAGCTTCGTCTTTCGCTTTGATAGACAAGTTGATTGCGCGAGATTTACGATCAACGTTGATGATCTTCGCTTCAACTTCTTGACCAACTTCAAGGAACTTAGTTGCATCTTCAACGCGATCGCGATTGATTTCAGATGCTTTCAGAGTCGCTTCAACTTCGTCAGCCAACTTAACAGTTGCGCCTTTAGCATCAACTGCAGTTACAGTACCTTTAACCAAAGCACCGCGTTCGTTAGCAGCAAGGAAATCATTGAACGGATCGTTGTTCATTTGTTTGATGCCAAGGCTGATACGGTTGCCTTCAGCGTCTACAGAAAGGATAACCGCTTCAACAGTGTCACCTTTCTTGTAACGACGAATTGCTTCTTCGCCTTGTTCGTTCCAAGAAATATCAGACAGGTGAACTAGACCGTCGATACCGCCTGGTAAACCGATGAAGATACCAAAGTCAGTGATAGATTTGATCGTACCAGAAACTTTTTCGCCTTTGTCGTGCTCTTTAGCAAACTCTTCCCATGGGTTAGCACGAGTTTGTTTGATACCAAGAGAAATACGACGACGCTCTTCGTCCACTTCAAGAACCATAACATCAACTTCGTCACCAATCTGAACTACTTTAGATGGGTGGATGTTTTTGTTTGTGTGGTCCATTTCTGAAACGTGTACTAAACCTTCAACGCCTTCAGCGATTTCAGCGAAACAACCGTAATCAGTCAGGTTAGTTACGCGCGCTTTAACGATTGAACCTTTAGGGTAACGGTTCATGATCGCTAACCATGGATCTTCGCCAAGTTGTTTAAGACCTAGAGAAACACGGTTACGTTCGCGGTCGAATTTAAGTACTTTAACAGTAACTTCTTGACCCACTTCAACCACTTCTGAAGGATGCTTGATACGTTTCCAAGCCATGTCAGTGATATGAAGAAGACCATCAATACCGCCAAGGTCAACGAATGCACCGTAGTCAGTAAGATTTTTAATAGTACCAGTAACTGTTTGACCTTCTTCAAGCTGAGCAAGAAGAGCTTCACGGTCAGCTGAAGATTCAGCTTCCATAACAGCACGACGTGAAACAACAACGTTGTTACGTTTAGCGTCAAGTTTGATTACTTTAAATTCTAACTCTTTGCCTTCTAGGTGAGTAGTATCACGAATAGGACGAGTATCAACTAAAGAACCTGGAAGGAACGCACGTACTGGACCGATGTCAACAGTGAAACCACCTTTAACTTTACCAGAGATAACACCAGTAACGATTTCGCCGTCTTCAAAGATTTTTTCAAGTTTAGTCCAAGTTTCTGCGCGTTTAGCTTTTTCGCGAGAAAGAACTGTTTGACCCATACCGTTGTCAAGTGCTTCAACAACTACGTCTACAGTGTCGCCAACTTGAACTTCAAGTTCACGTTGTTCATTTAAGAACTCAGCACGGTCAACAACGCCTTCAGATTTAAGGCCAGTGTCAACAGTTACCCAATCAGAGTCAATGCTTACTACAACGCCCTGGATTACTGCACCCTTTTCAACGTTGAGGTTTAATTCGCTTGCTTCAAAGAGGGCTGCAAAAGATTCGGTCATGATATTTCCGATAAAGTCAGCGGTCTTGGATCAGACAAGGCCGGTTTAATTAAGCATCTACATAGTCCATATAAAACTGATCAAGCTATGCGTTTGCTGATAAAATTGGGTTAATTTGCTAACTGCTGATCTACATAAGTAGTCATCAGCTGGAATACTTCATCGATGTTCAAATCTGAACTGTCGATAATGTAAGCATCATCGGCAGGCTTGAGCGGAGCGACAGTGCGTTCCATATCTCGTTTATCGCGTGCAATGATATTAGCTAAAATGTCGTTTATTTTAACATCCAGCCCCATACCCTGCAACTGCTTTACACGTCTTTGCGCGCGCGATTCAGCCGAGGCAGTCAAATATATCTTGGCTTGGGCGTTAGGAAAGATGCTGGTTGCCATATCACGCCCGTCCGCCACCAAGCCCGGCGCCTGTGCAAAAGCATGTTGACGTGAAACCATGGCGGTTCTAAGCTCAGGAATTGCTGCGACTTTTGAAGCAAATTCCCCCACCCGCTCAGTACGAATGGTTTGGGACACATCTTCGCCATCCAGCCACACCTGCACCCCGGTGTCTGTATTCACAAACTGGATATCCAGATTTGTTGCGATTTGTACGCATTCTGGCAATTTGGTATCCAATGAGTCCAGCAAATCATGATGATGCAATGACAAACCCAAAAGACGGTATAAAGCACCAGAGTCTAATAAATGAAACTGATAATGCGCAGCCAGTTTCGCTGCCAACGTACCTTTGCCCGACCCACTTGGACCATCAATGGTAATAATTTGAACTGTCATTGCTTTCCCGTTGTTGTTTAAACAGATTTTGCGAGTTTTATCAGGCCTAGTTTAATCGCTGCCCGTAACTGTGCAAGGATTAATTTACTCACAAAAGGTGCTCGTGCCTGCAATTCAATCGTATAAGTCACTAGTGTTTTATCATCAGTCAGCGCTTCAAATTCAATAATACCCAAATGATGCTTGATCAGCGGATTTTTAATAATCTGGTATTCGATGCGGCTATTCGGCTCGAACAGAGTAATTTGTTCTTTCAGCGGCTTCACTGGCCCCACCCCCATTGCACGCACTGAACCCAGCCCATCTGGATATTCAACATCTGCAGAATCCTTGATTCGCTCAACCTGCATCGGTGCAAAAGCCACATTATAGGTGGCATGCTTGGACATCAAATTAAAGACATCATCAATTGCTGCCGGAAATTCTTTTTTTACTTGAATACTGTTCATTATTATTCCTGAAAATTACAGATATTTGAAAGTGAGCAAATTCTAGCGGATAAGCTAGAATTATTTCTGCGTATTTAATGACTTTTCTTGTAACTTGAGTTGCCGTTTCTGTTCACGACGCACTTTAAAAAATACACTTAACTGTTCCGAGCATTGCTGCTGCATACAACCCGCCTTGAAAGGAAACACATGATTATAATAGCCAGTTTCAAACAGTTGGCGTGCGCTCACCAGTGAGCCTGCTTTCGATTCAAATGCCCCAAATACTACCCGTGAAACCCGTGAATGAACCAGTGCGCCGACACACATGGTGCATGGCTCGAGGGTTACATACAGTACCGCATCTTCAGGTAACCGATAATTTTGAATGTTTTGACAAGCATCCCGCAGTGCAACAATTTCTGCATGTGCAGTCGGATCATTTAATGTGATCGGCGCATTAAACCCTTGGCCAATGATCTGATTCTGGCTGACAATAATCGCACCCACGGGAATTTCACCCTGTGCAGCAGCAAGTGCAGCCTGCTCGTAAGCATGCTGCATCCAGTATTCATCTGTAAATTGTGTTTCGGACATTGAGACTTAAATCACACCATACTGCTTGAGCATGTCATTCCAGCTTTCAATAGTCGTAACTGGAGGATTTTGAGATAAGATTCCTTTCAAGCTCATATCTGTACCCTTTTTCCATTCAGGAGAAAGATCTTTATCGACCAGACGTGCTCGTACACCCTCAACAAAATCATGATGACGAATTTTCCAGTCTGATATCTGAACTTCCAGTTCAAAAACTTCCTTCCAGGAATGTACCTGCTTACCCCATTGCCATAATAGCCAGGTCAAGGCTGCAGTGGTGGGTGAACCTTTTTTAAGGTTTTCACTGGCCTGACGTAACCAGTCACTGCGTGCGTCACTGAGGCCAATAATTGACTCATAATCATGCTCAAAGTTGATACCACGACAAACACTATGAATGACATCCAGGGAGTTTTGCAGCGGTCCTGGACCTACCGGACGGTGCATACTGTTCAGGGTGTCATCAATGGCACGAAAGTCACCTGCAGGATAATGACCCCAATCGATATTAACGACTTTATGCAAAACTGAATCACGCTGTGCATCACAAATATGGGTGGCCCAGCCAATCCCGTAAGCGCCGGCAGCAGTCATAATAGAACCGGTCAAGCCTGTGAATAGACCTAGTGCACCACGATCCGCCAAGAAACGGGTTGCACCTACATCTGGATATAAACCGATATTAATTTCAGGCATCGCCAAACGCGAATACGGTGTCACTAAACGGAAAGGCGCCGCCATAAACAGGCCCAAACCACCACCCATTACATAACCCTCGCCCCAGACTAAAACGGGTTTGGCATAATTATGCAATAACAGATCGAGCGCGTATTCCTGCTCAAAGAACTTATTGGCAGCCGCCACTTCATCATTAATAACCAGTTGACGCAGCTTACGTACATCCCCACCTGCGCAGAAAGCTTTCGGTGTGGTTGAATCAAGCCAGATGGCTTTGACGCTGTCATCATGATGAAAATCCTGAAATACTTCCAGAAGTGCGGAAGCAATCGATTCATCGAGAGCATGCAAAGATTTTGGTCGATTCAAGCGAACGATACGCCAGCCATTGTTCGCTTCTTCAACAATCAGATCCGGATGGTAAGGTTTAGTTACAGGAGAATATGTCATGCGTCCAGCTGCCAATCTATAGGCTCAATGCCATGTTGTTTGAGATAATTATTTGTTTTCGAAAAAACTTTACAACCAAAAAAACCACCCCGGTTAGCCGACAAAGGCGACGGATGCGCTGCTTTTAATACCAGGTGTTTATTTTGGTCAATGCGCTGTCCTTTACGCTGTGCGTATGCGCCCCAAAGAATAAATACAATATGTTCACGCTGTTCATTCAATACATCAATGACGTGATCAGTAAAATCTTCCCAGCCACGTTTCTGATGTGAAGTTGGTTGAGCGGCTTCCACTGTCAGTACAGCATTCAGCAAAAGTACGCCCTGTTCCGCCCAGTGCGTCAAGTCACCATGCTTAGGAATCTTTATGCCTAAATCATTGTGCAACTCGTGAAAGATATTACGTAAAGATGGGGGCAATGCAACCCCTTTTTGCACTGAAAAGCTTAAGCCATGTGCCTGATTTGGACCATGATAAGGATCCTGACCAATAATTACGACCTTGACCCGATCTAGCGGCGTAGTATTCAAAGCATTAAAAATCAGGTGATTCGGTGGATAAATGACTTTATCCGCTTTTTTTTCTTCAAGGAGAAATGCTTTTAATTCATCCATTTTCGGACTGAGTAAAAAATCACTCAATCCGTATTTCCAGCTTTCATCCAACTGAACTTTATTCAGTTTGGCCAGTTGCTGTTCATTTAAAGACATTCTTCAATCCTAAATCTATGTCAATCGATTTAAAGTCATGCAGACTCTAGATCTGTACCTGTAAATCTACTGCAGGGTTATGAAATGGCACACCCTGTTTCAGCTTGGCAAACATGTCCGGATCTGCCCATTCAGCCTGCACCTGCTCCGAGAACTCGATCTGGTCAAGACTCAAAACACCCATCTGTTCATTTTGAATATCTTCTAGAAAACTCTGTGCATAGCCTGTGTCGGTTTCATGCACAATCACAGAATAGACTTCAACATCACCCTCGCCATTTTGCGTCACCGTCGATACCAGCACCTGCTGTGCCAGAAAGAAGAAAATGCGAGAAAACTGTTCTGCAGATGGCGAAACCGGCAAAGAAACCCAACGCGCACTAAAATTCTTGCAAGCCTGAATATATTCAGGATCATCTTTTTGCCAGAAGCAGATTGCATGGTCAAATGAATCAAAGAAATCCTTAATCACCCCTTTGAGCAGACCAAAATCATAAACCATCTGGCCATGATCCAGCTTCGAGGCTTTCAGCAATAACTCGACT
Source organism: Acinetobacter sp. 226 (assembly GCF_048147925.1). Taxonomy (NCBI): domain Bacteria; kingdom Pseudomonadati; phylum Pseudomonadota; class Gammaproteobacteria; order Moraxellales; family Moraxellaceae; genus Acinetobacter; species Acinetobacter sp. 226. The sequence continues at coordinate 91,111 of NZ_JAYWYX010000008.1, forward strand.
TTATAGCTATGGCCATGGATCGAACGCTTACAGCGATCTGACGTGCAGTTACGCACAATATGAGCATTCTCAAACTTAAATAACTTACGAATTAACATATGCCGTAATGTCGTCAAAAAATAGGTGAATTAATTATGATTATAAAGCAAAAGTAGAGCTTTGAGGATTAATTTTGCTGTTTAGCATGATAGGGAAAAGGCATCAAGCCATATTCAGATCCATTCGATTTGTATAATTTATAAACTATACTTAAAAGGGCGCCATGCTGCGGTAAGCGACATAAACCTGTTTATCCCGACGCACCAGCTCACTGCTAAACTGACGCTTGCGCTCACTTAAAACCACTTCAATTTGGGCTTTAAAATAATTGGATTGCACTCCAAGCAGACTGTTCAACACATTTCGCTTAGCTGCCTCGACCTGAGCAAAAGGCTCAAGCGCCCATAACTCAGAAACATTGGAAAAATGCTCCAAATTGGCCTGACGCTGATCCAGTAACTGCTGCACTGCATTCACATCAAGCTTTTCATCCATACTGGCCAGAAGAAAAGCCGAGGCTGTATTGATATTGACTGTACTGTCCTGCATGGGTGCGGCACTGAGATAAGATTCAATCAGTTTATATTTATTTTCTTCAAAGCCGCGAATCAGTTTTAATTCTTCCACACTATGAAACTTTGCGTTTGGGGGCAAAGCCGCATTGGGCAAGCCTTGATAATAATTAGATTCAGCACCCATCGAACCGCTGGGAATCTCATTTTCATCCTGCCAGTCAATGACTGCTTCACTCAGCTGTGCGGGTAAACCGGCGCGCTTTAAGATCAGCTCAAACCATACCTTGGCATTTTCATTCACCGTACCTTCAGCAGTGACCAGGCTATTTAAATTAAACTTGCCCGATTCATCCTGTATTATTCCTGAGACATACCCGTCTTCTACCGGAAAAGCCGGCATGGGCTGCGCCCAGGTTTCCTGTAAATGATCAACCTCAGCGGCATTTTCGGCATCATCGACCAAGAGTTCTGAAAAAAAGGCCTCAGCACTTTTGGCATATATAAGAGACTGATTTTGGCGCATCAGATAAGCAGTACTTTCTGCTGTGGCAGCCTGACGCTTTGCAATTGTGGCAGCGAGAATAGTCGCCAATGCCACCATCACTAAAATGGTAATCAGTGCAATGCCTTGTTGCTGTTTGATCATGATCGCTTTTTTCATTTTCATTTCTTATTATTCTTAGCCTGGTTGGCCTGTATTCTGAGCATCAAGCAAAAAATCTGTGTTTAACAAACTAAATATCCATTCATAGCTAATAGCATTTACGGTTAAATTGATTTTAATCCCTTTGGGCAAACGTTGCTTCTGCTCTAACTGGTTCAGATCCACAGAGGCATCCGGCCATTGCGTGAGTTCATTCGGATTAAGCACCACAATCTGAAATTGTTCAACTTCCGACAATAAAACACTAGATTCCGGCTGGTCTTGGCCGGTTTGATTCAGGTTCCGGTATTTCAGGCGATAAAGTTTCTGCTCATCAGGCCGGTATTGATATTCAATGCGCTCATCGGGAGAAATTCCTTCTTGCAAAGGATCAGTTACCCCGGTTTTACTGAAATTAAAGCGTCCGTTCTGCAACACCAGAGCCGGCTGTATATCTCCATTAATGTTGGCCGTTAAGGGCACTGCCTGTACGGTATCTCGTAGAATTTGCTGATATGTTTCCTGTAACTGCCCTAAACGCTGTTCATGAATCACATTCTGATCTTTGGTTTTGACAATATAATCAAAAACTTTCCAACCTAAAGCAGACAATACTGCAAAGATCGCAATTGCGACCAATAATTCAACCAGGGTAAATCCTTTAGGTTTCATGGAGTATTGTTCATGCGATGATTAAAGAACGTCAGGCTGCTGATACCAGATTCTACCTGACCATTGTCCGGGTTGATCAGACTGACCTGCAACTCAATTCGTTGTACGTTGGGACTTACTGTCGGTTCACTGCGTTTATCGATTTTCCAGGTTTCACCTTGCTGGGTCAGCTGTTTAGAAGCCGTCCCTTCCATCCATTCCTGATTAATTTCCATTTTTGCCACTTCATTTAAAGCAATAAACTGCGCCTTAGTCCGCAAAATAGCATTTGAGGTCGACTGGGTATATTGCATTGCGACTTTGGTCAAGGTCATGGCTGCTGTCGCAAAAATTGCCAGGGCCACCATGACTTCCAGCAAGGTAAAACCTGAGCGAGGATAAACGAAACAACGTTTCGTCCGAACGCAAGACGAAGTCCTATGCTCGCAGTACACATGATCAAATCCATAAACACTGGGCTTAAACGACTTGATAACATCCGAGCCAGCATTCTGCTTGAAATATCTAGATTTCATTGATTTTACCCAGATGGTCAACTTCAATGGCAGCTCCTATTTCACGCTCTTCGAAAAAGAACTGAATCCGTACCGGTTTAACCTCACCATTGCCGAGCCAGATTAACTGAGGAGAATTTGCCTGAGTCAGATCACGGTTTTTTGCATTGGCAAAACGCTGCTGCTCCAAGGTCTGAATCTGGAAGGAAACATGATCAGGCAAACTGCGCAATTTAAAATCTGCATAACTTTGCCATTTCTCATTTTGCAGGTTCTGACCGCTCTGCTCTGCTGAACGATACTCTATAATTCCATAACGAAATGGCGTGACATCTGTCGCAGTCTGAACATCAAGCGCGAGTATCCTGGACTGGTCATTGGCTTCTCGTAATACCCGCTGCAAGTCCATTAATAAAATTTCACGCGCCTGCATGGCCTTACGCTGATCGACACCACTGGTATTTAACAGCACCAAAGACGCCATGATACCCATGATCACAATCACCACCATCAATTCGATTAAGGTAAAGCCACGAACTGCGCTGTGAGGTGATCTGATCATAGGACGACCTTAGGCAAACTGCTCGGCAGGATGTACCTGCTTGGGCAAAGCCAGTGCCTGATCAATATAGGCTACACGCAAGGTATCTCGTGAACCCAGATAACGCTGATAGAAACTGGAATTGAGAATTGCTGCAGCACCATGGGTCAGCGACCAGATCGAAGCCAGATAATCGCGTACTGACATATGGCTGTTGATGGATGCCAGATAAGTTTCTGTCATACGGATAATCAGACGTAAGCGCTGTTTACGTACCTGATAAAGTTCGCTAAACAGGTGCTGAATTCCAACGCCAGTTGTTGACAGGCGTTCTTCAATCTGGTGAAACAGCACGGTACGCTCAGGATGATGCAAATGATGCAGCATAAAGAAGGCCAGATGTTCAGGAAAAGCTTTCTCGCTATCCTGAATCATTTCCAGCAACATGCGCTCATTACGGATAATCAGCAGCATGTACAGCTCATCTTTACTCTGGAAATGTTTATAAAGTGTCCCTTTGGCCAGATCAAGCTCGGCAGCAAGCGCATCTAGCGTCATTCCCGCTTCACCATTTTCCAGCAGGAGCTGTTCTGCAACTTGAAAAATCAAGGTTTCTCTTGCTCGAAACTGAGCCTGACGATCCATCTTCACCCTATAAACTCTCTTGTACTTTATATAACTTTATTTACTTTAAATTCAGAAGATTTTCAAAGTTCTGCTTTGTGATATAAGCCATTTCTTCTATTGACTTATCATATACATCGCAAAGCGCTTTGGCTACATAAGGAACGTATTTAGGCTCATTAGATTTACCACGATACGGCATTGGCGCAAGATAAGGACTATCGGTTTCAATCAGCACACGATCCAGCGGAACCTGCTTGGCGACATCACGCAAATCTTGCGCATTCTTAAAGGAAACAATTCCGGAAAATGACACATAATAACCGCAGTCCAGTACTGCTTTTGCAGTTTCCCAGTCTTCGGTAAAACAGTGCAAAATCCCGTGAGTCGATTTTTCCGCCCGGATAATATCGACAGTATCATGCTTAGCGGAACGAGTATGAACGACTACAGGTTTTTTCACGATTTGTGATGCATGGATATGCCGGGCAAAGCAGGCTTTCTGTTCTGCAATAAAATCGGTACTGTGATAATAGTCCAGACCGGTTTCACCGAGCGCCCAGACTTTTTCCGGTTGCGCCAGCTCGACCAGATATTCAGTTGTGGCACGCGCCATGGTGGCAGCATCTTCGCAAGGATGTACGCCAACGGTATAACCGACATCTGCATGACGCGCGGCAATTTTGGCCAGCTCGATATGATCATCCAGATCGACCGAGATACTCATGAATTTGGAAACACCGGCTTCACGAGCCTGAGCCAATGCCTGATCCAGATCACCATAATATGGTGTCAAATCAAGCAGGGTTAAATGACAATGAGTATCTACAAACACAATGCGTTCCTATCAAGGGTAAATTAACTACATAGTGTAACTTTTACGTCCTTCAGATTTAAGACCTGCAACCAGACGATCTGCTTCATTTTTGAAATAAACGCCTTTTTCACCGCTTAACTGGATGCCAAAGCCTTGGGGCTTGATGCCATTCTGCTTTTGCGAGACCCAGATGACTTTACCAGTTAAAGGAATTTTCTGGGTCTGGTCAGGCAAAGTTGTCAATACAAAAACTTCTTCGCCCAGTTTGACCGGCTGCTTGGAAGGAATAAAAAGCCCACCACCCACAACATAAGGCATATAGCTGGCAAACAATGTTTCGATGTCAGGAATAGTAGCCTGAATAATACCGCCCATACGTGGTTGCATGTGATTTCCCCTTAATTAAAGATTCATCAGCTTGATAAACAATTCATCAATGACCAGATTGCTCTGGACATTCTGTTCAAGGTATCGCTTGGCTTGCTGAAAATCCTCATAAATTTTAAAAAGTGCTTCTAATGAATATTGTTCGGCAAGTACATTGAATTCAAGGTCAATGTTTTTCACCGTCTGATTTAGCTTGACACAAATTAAATCGGACAACAAGTATTCAAACATTTGAGCAAAGTCACTAAAATTCAGGTTTTTATTCCATTTGGTCGCAATTGCCAGTGGCATATTTTTTTGCATGACCAGTTTTTGCCAGTCTTGCAGAAAGTCCTGACGCAGTGGCAGCCAAGCACTTTGTGCAACCTCTAATGCCTGTAATGGCATCTGATTAGACAGGTTCATCAATAACTGTTGTTGGCTAGCACCTGCATCCGGGAGCTGATTCTGGACATAATCGCTAAATTGTTCTGCAGAAATCCGGTCTAAAGCAAAATGCTGCAAACGACTGCGTATGGTCGCGGGCAATTTTAAATAATGATTCGCCAGTAAAATAATGACTGTATTATCACCGGGTTCTTCCAGTGTTTTAAGCAAGGCATTGGCAGAAGCAATATTCAAGGCTTCTGCCGGTTCAATCACAATCACGCGCCAGCCATCTACAGTCTGTTGCACAAAAGGCAATAAATCACGAATCTTCTCAATCTTGATTTTGGCATTCTGTTTTTTATTGTCGTCATCGGTACTGATATGCACATAGTTGGGATGGGTGTCTGCCTTTAACCATTGACAGCTACTGCATTCACCACATGACCCCACAGGCTGACGATTCAGGCATAACACCCAAGCCAGAAACTGTTGGGTAAACGCTTCTTTGCCACAGCCTTTTTTTCCATAAAACAATAAACCATGCCCAAGCTTGGGAAAGCGCCCGGTCAGGGTTTCCCAAACCTGTTGCTGCCATGGATAGATATGTGCATTGACATCAAAAGGCATGTATTTGACTCTTTTTAGGCAAAATGGGAAAGATCCATCTGATTCAGGCGATCCAGATCTTCCTGGGTATCCACCCCTGGCGGCAAATTGGCTTCAGCCACCGCAATAGCAATACGGTGTCCATTTTCCAGAACCCGTAACTGTTCTAGAGATTCCAGTTTCTCCAGCACACCCATTTCCCAGGTCACATATTCTTGCAACAGTTTGACCCGATAGGCATACAGGCCTAAATGACGATAGGCTTGATCATGCAGTTTTGGTTCAGCCAGTTTCGCGCCATCACGGTCATAAGGAATGGTGGCACGGCTAAAATACAGTGCCTGCTGGTGTTTTGACATGACGACTTTCACAATGCTGTCACGCTTGAATTCATCCAATTGATGGATCGGCTCACATAGCGTCGACATGGAAGATTCAGGCTGATCTTCTAGAAGTTGAGCCACCTGTTTTACCAGTTGCGCCGGCAGTAAAGGTTCATCCCCCTGTACATTGACAATAATGTCATCACTGGCCCAGCCTTTAATTCGAGCCACTTCACTCAAGCGGTCTGTGCCGGAAGGATGATCCGCTGAGGTAATCACCACATCAATGCCTTCAGTACGGCAAACAGCGGCAATACGTTCATCATCAGTTGCCACACACAGATCGTCAAAACCTTGCACTTTTTTGGCTTGATCCACTACCCGCAGAATCATGGGACGACCATGAATTTCCAGCAACGGTTTACCCGGCAGACGTGAACTGGCGAAACGTGCAGGAATAACAATGTGTTTCATAATGAATGAGCCTTAAGAAATTTGAATACCGTATTGTTGTAACTGTTGCTGCAAGACTGTATAGCAGGCTGGCGATAGGACTGCATCGACTGGCACCACCCAGATATCCTGTTTAAAATCTGGATATTGTTTAAGTAGCGCCATAATTTTTACTGCGTCCTTTTCAGTCGTAATGATCGGATTACTATCATCAAACTGTAAATCCTCAATATCATAGTCATGATGGTCTGGAAACTCATGACACTGAAATTGTTCTATGCCTAAATTTTGCAAGGTCTGATAAAACCGCTGTGGAAAGCCAATGCCGACCACCGCATAAAAAGCCGCTTGAGGGTTAAAGATTTTAGTGCTGTCCTGATTGAGCAAATAAGGCTGTGATGCAGCCAGATGCATATTCAGTTCAGAACCTGGATGGGCTGCATGCTCAATTACGGTTCCCGTTTTCAAACGGGTCACTGGTTCACGTAGATAACCTTCTGGAAGCAGTTTCTGATTGCCCAGACCGCGATTATTATCCAGCACAATCCACTCAATCTGGCGGTTCAAGGCCCAGTGCTGCAGGCCATCATCACAGATAATCAGATCCAGTTCATGTTTGTGCAGCAGCAACTCGATACTTTTCTGCCGGTTGGGACCAACTGCCATCGGCACGCCTGTTGCCTGTACAATCAAGGCAGGCTCATCTCCGACAATCTCCGGCAAGGTATTAAAGTCGACATAGGCAGGAAATGGACCTTGGCCGCCATAGCCTCGACTGATCACGCCTACCCGAACATTTTTCTCGGTTAAATAATCCACCAGATGAATCAGCAAAGGTGTTTTCCCGCTACCACCGACTGTGATGTTACCAATCACCATAACGGGAATCGGCGCGCTATAACTTTTTTTAATGCCTTTTTGATAAAGCCAGTGATTGCTGATAAAACCCAGGCGATACAACCATGACAAAGGACGCAGCACCACCAGCCACTTTGCCTGTGCATTCCAAGCATCCTGAATGATTTGTGCCAGTGCCATAAGTTACTGTTCCTCAAAGTTACGCTGATGCAACTGATAATAAGCACCATGTAGCGCAATCAGTTCGGCATGACTGCCCTGCTCAACAATACGGCCCTGATCCATAACCACAATACGGTCAGCATTTTCAATCGTCGATAAACGATGTGCAATCACAATCGTCGTACGGTCCTGCATGGCTTTATCAAAGGCACGCTGAATAAAGTATTCCGACTCATTATCCAGCGCACTGGTCGCTTCATCCAGAATCAGGATAGAGGCATTTTTCAAAATTGCGCGTGCGATGGCGATGCGCTGACGCTGGCCACCAGACAGGTTTAAACCCTGGGCACCCAGCTGAGTATCATAACCTTGCGGCAATGCCATAATAAAATCATGCGCATAGGCTGCCTTTGCTGCCGCGATAATATCTTCATCGGAAGCACCTTCGAGCTGACCATAAGCAATATTTTCCCGCACGGTTCGGTTAAACAGTACTACTTGCTGGTTCACCATGGCAATCTGGGTTCGCAAGGCGGTAATTTCAAAATCTTCAATCGGTTTCTGATCCAGCAGGATCTGCCCCGAAGTCGCATCCTGATAACGCACCAGCAGATTCACCAGCGAGCTTTTACCGGCCCCAGAACGACCGACCAGCGCCACTGTTTCACCGGCCTTCACCTTTAAATTAAAATCATGAATGGCATGATGACCATCATCATAAATCAGGTTGACATCTTTAAATTCAATGTCGCCTTTTAAGCTATCAGTCAACGTCCCGGTATTTTTTTCTTCAGGCATATCCAGCAATTCAAATACTGAATGCGCTGCGGCCATACCACGTTGAATTTTTTCATTGATATCCGTCAAGGCTTTGATTGGTCTTGCCAGCATACCCGCCGCAGTAATATAAGCGACAAATTCACCCGCAGAGGTATCACCCAGAATTTGCGGACGCAAGGCAATAAACATCACAATACTCAGTGAAATCGACATGATCAGCTGAACCACAGGACTATTCAACTGTTGTACAGCAACCATTTTCAAGCCACGACGCAAGTTTTCCAGCGAGTTCTGTTTAAAGCGTTCCTGCTCGTAGTTTTGTCCACCAAAGCCCTTGACGATCAGGTTGGCATTCACCGTTTCCTGCACCACATGGTTCACATCACCCATGGTGTCTTGTACTTGCTGCGATAATTTACGCATCCGTCTTGCAGCTTTACTGATAATAAAACCGATGACGGGTGCAAAAATCAGGATACACATGGTCAGACGCCAGTTGGTATACAACAGGTAGCCTAATAATGCCAGAGTGATCAAACCTTGTTGCAACAAGGTTCTTAGGGCTTCAGTTGAAGCGGCGGTTAGCTGCTCCACGTTATACATGATTTTGGCAGTAATATGCCCGCTGGTATTGTCCAGATAATACTGGGACGGTAAACGCAGCAATTTTGCAAAAACTTCCTGACGGATATTGAACACCAGATTCCGGGAAATCACCGCAGTAAAATACCCCCCCATGAACAGACCCAAGCCCCGGAAGAACATGAGTATGACCACCAAAAATGGGAAAAGTGAAGTGAAACTCTGGTCTTTATTTTGAATCGCCTCAATAATATATTCCAGCAATTTGGCGACAGAAACTTCTGTGGCCGCATTAATAGAAAAACCTACCAGGACAAGTAATGCGATGCCCCAAAATGGTTTTAAATAACTTAAAAGGCGAAGGTAGACCTTAAAATCGTGCTTCACTAATAACCTCGGGTAGGTACTTTGGTACTGATATTGATATTCACAAAGCCGAGCTGCCCGGCCACATCCATGACACGAATCACGTCCTGATGACTGGCTTTTGCGTCAGCTGCGATGACAAACATTAAATCACGGCGTTCATTTGAAATCTGTTTAATTGCAGTACTTAAATCCGCAACTTCCTTGCTGACCAAGGATTGACCGTTGACTGCATAATGACCATTAGCATCCACAATCACTTCAACTTTCTGATCATAGCTTTTAGGCGGTACCCCTTGCGCATCAGGCAAGGTCAGATTCATTCGGCTCATTTGACTAAAAGTCGTCGACAAAAGCAAAAAGACCAGAATAAACAGCAGACAATCAATCATTGGTGTCAGATTAATATGTACATCTTCCACCTGGTTGCGTTTGAATTTCATCATCCGCCTCCTAGCTGGCTTTTTGCATATCTTGGTCTATGTCTGCATGATTGCGATAAAAAAGATCCGCATGAAACAAAGTCGCTTGCTGCTCAAGTTCAGCCACATATTCCTGAACAAGACGCTGAAAATAACGGTGCGCAAACAGTGCAGGAATTGCAATCAGCATACCGGCTGCTGTGGTAATTAAAGCCTTGGAAATACCGGGCATCATCAAGACCGGATCACTTCCAGTTCCCACATCGATCATCAGGAAAGATTCAATAATCCCAAGTACAGTCCCCAACAAACCGAGTAAGGGTGCAACTGCACTCAGCGTACCCAGAAAATTAATATTTTTTTCCAGATACCCGATTTCCTGTGAAGCCACTACTTCCATCTGCGCGCGAGCATACTGCTCACCCTGCTGTTTAGTCGCATAACCTGCGGTAAATACCCGACCCAAAGTACTACGCTTTAAGGCCGCACTTTGATTCATTTTTTGCATGACTTGTGCAGCATTTTGCGACGAACCCATTAACAGAGTCAACGGAAGTACTGCGTTCTTTTTCAGGCGAATCAGGCGTTCGATCGAAATCGCCAGCATAAAGATAGAACACAAGACCAGTGGCAGCATGAGCCAGCCACCTGCTTTAACCAATTCCCACATCTAATTTATTCCCCAATAAAAAATAGATAAATTTATTCATCTTCTAAAATAGACAGAATGCCATCAAGTTCTTCTAAAGAGTGATAGCTAATAACCAGTTTTCCTTTGCCTTGCTTGTTATAGTCAATTTTAACATCTGCACTGAAACGCTCCGAAAGGCGCTGAGTCAATTGTTGAATATCTGGTGCTACTGCTTCTTTTACTTTTTCTTGTTTAGGTGTATTGAAATCGCGGACTAACTGCTCGGTTTGGCGCACAGACAGACTTTTTTCAATCACAATATCCGCTACTTTAAGCTGATCTTTAGCTTTTAAGGTTAAGATCGCACGTGCATGTCCCATATCCAGCAAACCCTGCTGCATAAAGTCTTTTACTTCTTCAGCCAGGCTGAGCAAACGAAGCAGGTTGCTCACTGTTGTGCGGGCTTTACCCACTGTATCGGCAATTTCCTGATGGCTTAGGCCAAATTCTTCATGGAAGCGCTGTAAGGCCAGCGCCTGATCAATCGGATTCAGATCTTGACGCTGGATGTTTTCAATCAGCGCCAGTGCAATGGCAACCTGATCATTCAGATCCCGTACAATCGCAGGAATTTCAGTTAAACCCGCTAACTGTGCCGCACGCCAGCGACGCTCACCTGCAATAATTTCATACGGATAGCGCTCATCATCAACCGGTCGGATCACGATTGGCTGCATGATGCCATGCTTCTCAATCGATGCCGCCAGTTCCTGCAAATCCTGCTCGTTAATATAACGGCGTGGCTGGTATTCACCGCGCTTGAGCAAGTTTACATCGATCTGTTTCAGCTGACCATGATCAATGCCTTGGGCTTCGAGTTGTAATTTTTCTTTTTGAATTGATCCCAGCAAGGCATCCAAGCCACGACCTTTGGCGAGTCCACGTTTCTTGACGGTCATGCTTTACTTCCTTTTTTCACTTTGCTTTTCTTTAATACTTCAGCTGCCAGATTTAAGTAGGCAACTGCACCCTTTGAGCTTTTTTCAAAATAAATCACTGGCAAACCGTGCGCCGGCGCTTCAGCCAGACGTATATTTCGTGGAATCACGGTTTCATACAGTTTTTTACCAAAATATTGTTCCAGTTCTTCAGATACATCACGGGTTAAGGCATTGCGTGCATCGTACATGGTGCGTAATACCCCAACAATCTGCAGCTCCGGATTAAGTGCTTGCTGAATCCGGTCGATGGTCTGGGTCAGATCTGCCAGACCTTCCAGGGCATAGTATTCACATTGCATTGGAATGATCACACCATCCACGGCAGCCAAAGCATTCACCGTAATCAGGCTTAAACTTGGCGCACAGTCAACAATAATATAATCATATACAGATTCAATTTCCTGCAGGGCTTCACGCAAAATGAACTCGCGCCCTTCCTGTTCTGCAATTGCCAGCTCCACCCCAGCCAGATCCCGGTTGGCCCCCAGAACCTTGTAGCCAACTTCCGCCTTAGAGATCGCCGTTTCAATCGGCACTTCACCCAGCAAGACATCCGTGACCGAATACAGCAGGTCATTTTTCTGAATTCCCGACCCCATGGTTGCGTTGCCCTGAGAATCCATATCCACCAGCAGAACGCGTTTTTTTAACACAGCTAAAGATGCCGCCAAATTTACTGCGGTTGTGGTTTTACCGACACCACCCTTCTGGTTAGCAATCGCAATAATTTGTGCCATGTTGACCCCGATTTTCCAAAAATTTTAAATACGTTTTAATAGAAGTAAATGACGTTGTTCGTCCAGGCGCGGAACTTTCAGTTCAATAATCTGACAGCTAAATTCATCTTTTAATGCAGCCACTTCATCTGCAGGGATTAAACCTTTCATGGAAGCAATAATAGTTTGCTCATGCATATAAGGTTTAGCTGCATTGACAAAATCGGTCAATGAAGCGAATGCTCGACTGGTAATCACATCAAACTGGCCCAGCTCGTTAATACTGTCTTCATTCTCTACACGGGTTTGTACTGCAATGACATTTTTTAATTTCAGGTCAGCAATAAACTGCTTCAGGAAACGAATTTTTTTACCATTCGAATCCAGCAATACACATTCGCGTTCAGGCTGACATAAAGCAATGATCATGCCCGGCATACCACCACCCGTACCGATATCGAGCAAACGGCCTGCTGGTAAATCTTTCAGAATGCTCAGACTGTCGAGCAGATGCTTGACCAGCATTTCCTTAGGATCACGGATTGCGGTCAGATTATATGCTTTGTTCCACAGCACCAAAGCATCCTGATACTTGAGTAATAAATTTAAAGCCTCGTCAGATAGCTCTAAACCCAAAGCCTGGCTACCCTGCTTTAGTTCTTGAAAAAACATATGCATAAACAATCTACGCTCGAAAAAGTTAGGTGGAAGTATACCGTTTTCTCTATATTGGCACAGTAGGCAGTGCTTAGTGAATATTCACTTAAGCAGACTTCCCTTCACGGATTGCCAAATCCAGTGCTGTCAAACGCTCGGGGGTTCCTACATCAACCCAAATACCTGTCAATTTTGAGGCAGCAACTTCATTATTCAACATCGCAGCCTTTAATAAAGGCGCCAGAGGACGCTTTCCAGCTCCCAGGCCTGCAAACATTTTCGGATCAAGTACGGATATACCGCTAAACGTCAGATTTTCACCATCGACTTTCTGATCAAAAGTATAGGCTTTCCCATCTGCAAGCGTAAAATCACCTTCAGGATGTTGTTGTGGATTCTCGACCAGAACCAGATGTGCCAGATTATCTTCCAGTTCAATACCCAGTAAAGGTGCAAAATCCATACTGGTCCAGACATCACCATTTAATAAAATAAAAGGTTCATCACCGAGTAACGGCAAGGCATTGATAATTCCGCCTGCTGTTTCCAGGCCTTCACCTTCATGTGACCAAAGGATGTGCACGCCAAATTGCGAACCATCACCCAAAGCTTCTGCAAGTTTCTCACCCAGCCAGGCCGTATTGATCACAATTTCAGTGACACCGATTGCAGCCAGTTTTTCTAGATGCCAGACGATAAGTGGTTTGCCACCGACTTCAAGCAAGGGTTTCGGGGTATGCAAAGTTAACGGGCGCATACGATTGCCAAGACCTGCGGCCAAAATCATCGCTTTCATTTAGGCAGCCACCTCATATGAGCCATATTTGGCTTCAAAAACCGGCATCACTCGGTCACGGATAAACTGCATGAATGGCTGAAGTTCAGTATAAGCTTTTGATTCCTCGAGCAGATACCACATCACACGTGGTAAGTCCTTGAGATAACCTGACTTGCCATCACGTTCAAACAGACGCACAAAAATACCTAAAATCTTGATATGACGCTGAATCGCCATCATGTCGGCATCTTTTTTAAACTGTTCAAAGTCACGCTCTTCTTTAGCAGATGCTGGCAATAACTCATAGAAATTTTTGAACCAGCGATACACACGGTCGGCATTCCACTGCACATAGGCATCACGGGTAATCGAAATCAGGTCATAAGTATCCGCACCAATCACGGCATCCTGAAAATCAATCACACCGAGTTCGGTTTCATTTTCGATTTTCATCAAATTCCGGCTATGAAAATCACGATGCACAATGACCTGAGGTTGTGCCAAAGCAGCATTGGCCAGAATTGCAAAGGTACGCTTGATCAAGGCTGATTCTGCCTCTGTGGGCTGTACCTTTAAAGCCGGCAGCATCCAGTCGGTCAGCAACTCCATTTCCGAGATCAGCTTTTCATAAGAATAGGCGGGGAATTGCCCTTCTCCCGGAATGGATTGCAGCTGAATCAGCTGTTTAAAGCTTTGCTCATAATAGGCATCTACAGTCTCATCATTCAGCAGATTAGACAGCAGGACATCACCAAAGTCTTCCAGAAGTAAAAAACCATTCTTCAAATCTTTTGCGACGATATGCGGAACACGCACGCCATGAGCATCAAAAAATTCATCAATCGTCACAAAAGGCACACAATCTTCTTTTTCTGGTGGTGCATCCATCAACATAAATGTTTTATTATTCAGCTTGATTCGTGCATAACGACGAAAGCTGGCATCACCTGCTAAAAAATGAGTTTCAAATTGATCTGAACCGAGTACAGAGGCAATCCAAGATTGTATCAATTGTTCGCGTTGTGTATTCATTTGCAATTAATTCTAATACAGGCTGAGTTTTTAAAGTGCTAAGTGTAGCTACTTATCAACTTTTTCTCTATGATGCGACAATAATTAATTGCGATAAAAGCATGATTGGTTAATGAGACAAATGAAGCATCACTTTAAAATAAATCCTCTAGCGACTGCGATCTTAACCCTTTTATGTGGCAGCTCAGCCTCCAGCTTTGCTGCATCAAATGTCTCGTCCGATGTAAATGCAGAACAGCTTAAACAGCGCATTAATGAGACCTATCCAGGCGAAGCATTCTTCTCGCAATATTATGTCGACAAATCCTCTGCTGAAGCACAGCAACGTCAGGGAAAATATTTAAGCTCTGCCTACTGTAAAGGTGCCTGGGTCACTCCGATTGCCCCCGATGCAGAAACCGTTGCGCCAGATCAGGCTACCTCAACCATTAGCGCCGATTATGGATATTATGATCCGACGGGTGATTCTTTCCTGCAAGGAAATGTGGTAATTGACCAGCAAGGCCGTCAAATCCGTGCAGAGCGAGTCACCATCGATCAGAGCCAGACCTATGCCAAGGCAGAAGGTAATGTGCAACTTGCGCAAGGTGGATTAATCTCGCAAAGTGACGATATAAATTATAATTTAAAAACCCAGCAGGGTGATTTATATAACAGTTTCTACATTGCAGAACAGCAGCATGCTCACGGTCGTGCTGAAAAAATTGCCAAGACCTCTGACAATACTCTTGAGTTGGAAAATGCCACTTACTCCACCTGCCCGCCTGATCAGAAACCTACCTGGAAAATTCAGGCAGAAAAGATCAAGCTTAATCAGGAAACCGGACGTGGTGAAACCAAAAACACCAAGCTTTATGTTAAAGATGTTCCAGTATTAGCAGTTCCTTATTTTAATTTCCCGATTGATGATCGCCGAACCACCGGTATTTTGACACCGATTTTTGGCTTTACCAATGATGGTGGATTTGAACTTGGTGTTCCTGTTTATCTGAATTTAGCACCACAATATGATGCGACAATCACGCCGCGCTATATTGGAGACCGTGGTTTAATGCTGGAGGGCGAGTTCCGCTATCTGACTGAAGATTATGGATTAGGACGGATCTGGGGTGGCTATTTACCTTCAGATAGAAGCTATGACAATAGAGACCGCAAAGACTTACACTTTTTGCATGCCTGGCAAATCAACGAGCAGTTTTCCACCAATCTGGAATATAATTACGCATCAGATAAAGATTTCTTTGCCGATCTAGATAACAACCCGAACTCAAAAAGTGATTTAAACCTGCGCCGTGCCTGGGAAGTCAATTATAGAAATGGTATTCCCGGCCTAAAAGCACAATTTAAAGTTGAAGATTTCCAGACCCTTGACCCATCTGTTCCGGATGAAGATCGTCCTTATGCACGTTTACCTCAGCTTTTAGTGCATTATAAAACTGGCAATCCATTAGGGTTACAGTATGAATTTAAAAATGACACAGCTTATTTCCAAAAAGACCTGAAAAATTTTGTTGATACGGGTTCAAATGATGAAAAGGTATATCAACCAAGTGGTACGCGGATTTATAACGACTTTTCTGTAAGTTACAACCATTTTACCCCTTGGTCTTTTTTCATCCCTAAAGCATCATTACGTAACATCAATACCTTCTATGATGAAAAAACCCAAAACCGTAGTGCATCCAGTGAAAACAGCTCAATTGTAGTTCCACAGTTCACTCTGGATACCGGCTTGATCTTTGAGAAAGAAGGAACTTATCTACAAACCCTGACACCTCGCCTCTTCTATGCCTATTCGCCATATGAAAACCAGCAGAATCAACCTAACTTTGATTCCGTAGTAGCTTCGATCAATTACGACCAGTTATTTAGTGCACGCCGTTTTTATGGTAATGACCGTTTGGAAGACAATAATTTTGCCTCCCTCGGCCTCAGCTATAGCCTATTCAATGAAGAAGGTCTGGAGCGTTTACGTGCCAGTATCGGACAGAGTTTCTTTTTTGAAGACCGCCGGGTAACACTGGAAAGCGATGCAGATGAATTTGATCGTGAAAGTCATACCGGACCAGTGATCCAGCTCACCAGCCAGCTCTCCAATAATGTGTATATAAATCTAAACTCAAGCTGGATGTCAAATGGTGATAATGCTGAACGCGATTTGCAGGTCTATTACACGGGTGATCAAGGCAACCTGTACAACTTAGGCTATTTCTACCGCAAAAATATTCCAGACCGTCAGGAACGCTATGATCAGATCGTTGGCTCATTTATCCAGCCGATTGCCAACAACTGGCGTCTAGTTGGACATGCCCAGTTTGATCTCAACAATAGTGTCGCACGTGAATATTTACTTGGCGTAAACTATGAGTCATGCTGCTGGGGAGTATCTGTTTATGGCCGCTCATATTACAATGACTTAGATGATGTTAATGATTCAAACGTCAAGCCTAAACGAGCTATTTTGGCCGAAGTCAGCCTGAAAGGCTTAGGTGGGTTAAGCAGTAAACTCGCCTCATTACTAGAAAATCGTATTCTAGGTTTTAACAATATCAATCAAATTTGGACAGAACGTTAATGAAGACAAAACAGTTAAAACAAATTTTTAAAGCAACCGCTCTTGCGCTATGCCTTTCTTCAGCGATGACGACATTTGCTGTTGCCCAACCTAAAGATGAAGTTGTAGCTGTAGTCGACAATAGTGTTATTCTGCGTAGTGACCTAGCTCAAGGTGTAGCCGAAATTTCACATCAGCTGCAAAAACAGAAAAAGACAGTTCCACCACAACAATATCTTGAACAGCAAGCCCTAGAACAACTCATTATTCGCCAAGCACAGCTTGAGCAAGTAAAACGCTATAACATTCGTCCAGATGAAAAAGCCTTAAATGAAGCAGTTCTGAAAGTTGCCCGTAATGCTGGTTCACCAACTCTGGAAGCCTTCCAGCAAAAACTGGATGCTATGGGACCAAATACCTATGCTTCTTTACGTAATCGTATTGCTGAAGATCTGGCGCTAAACCGTTTACGTCAACAAATTGTGACTTCACGGATTCAAATTACAGATCAAGATGTTAAAAACTTCCTGAATACACCACAAGGTCAGGCTTTGCTCGGCAGCCAGGTGCATGTGCTGCATATGCGTATAAGCGGTGCAAATGCTGAACAGATTGCGAATCAGGTAAAGCAAGAATTAAATAACAGCAATGATATTCAGGCAATCAGCAAAAAATACAGCAAGAGTGGCATTAAAGTCGAAGCTGCTGACATGGGGGTAAGAAACCTGTCAGAAATTCCGGCTGAACTGGCTGCTCGTGTGACCACCCTGCAACCAGGTCAGACTTCTGAACTGATTCCTGTTGCCGATGGAGTACATGTCCTAAAACTTCTGGAACGTAAAGGTGGTGAACAGAAAGCTCTTGTTACTCAGTATTTGACGCGGCATATTTTGATTCAACCTTCTGAAGTGGTAAGTCCAGAAAATGCCAAACAGATGATTGATAGTCTGTATAACCGCCTGAAACAAGGTGAGGATTTTACTGTTCTAGCTTCAACATTCTCTACTGATCCTGGCTCGGCACGTGATGGTGGAAGCTTGGGTTGGGTCAGCCCAGGAGTAATGGTGCCTGAATTTGAACAGCAAATGAAAAGCACCCCAGTAGGTCAGTTTAGCAAACCGTTTCAATCCCAGTTTGGATGGCATATTCTTCAAGTGAGTGAAACACGTCAACAAGATATGACACAGGAATATCAGGAACGTATGGCCCGCCAATTATTAGGTGAACGTCAATTTGATGCGGAGCTGGACAGCTGGTTACGTGAAATACGTAATAACGCTTATGTTGAAATTAAAGACCCACAACTCGATCCTAAACGTAACCGTTAAGCTCCTTGAGCTACTAATAAAAAGCCAGCAATATATTGCTGGCTTTTTAATTCAACTTTTCGAAACATGCACATATAAAAAAACCTCTCCAGGAGAGGTTTTTTTATTTTTCAGACTTGATTAACGATTGTTTTCATCTTCTGACGAGTCGTCAAATTTAGTATCGTTATCAAAACCAGCGCCTTGACCGGCACCGAAGCCACCTTGACCACCGAAGCCACCTTGACCACCGAAGCCACCTTGACCACCGAAGCCAGCGCCTTGACCGCCACCGAAGCCACCTTGACCACCGAAGCCAGCACCCTGACCGCCACCAAAGCCACCTGCAGCACCTTGACCGCCAAAACCAGCACCTTGTGGACCAGCAGGCGCACCAGCAGGACGTGGATTACGTGCAGGTACTACAGTTGAAATTGCATGCTTATAAACCATTTGGCTTACTGTGTTTTTTAATAAAACCACGTATTGGTCAAAAGATTCGATATGACCTTGTAATTTAATACCGTTTACCAAGAAGATAGATACTGGGATACGTTCCTTACGGAGAGAATTCAAGAATGGATCTTGCAAAGTTTGACCTTTAGACATGTTATAACTCCAAAAAATTAAAAATCAGCGCAAAAACTATCTCTATTTTTCAATTAAAAATTATAAAAAAGATAGTCTCTAAATTTTGCTTTATCCGTGACAGTTTCGCAAGTCTTCTTGAGCCTGCTGTAGCGTAAAATATGTTGTAAATTTATGCTTTTCTTGCAAAGACCTTAACCACGTATATTGACGTTTTGCAAGTTGTCGTGTGGCAAATAAAGCCTTATCCTCCATTTCCTGTTGCTTTTGCTTGGTTTTATCGCCATTTTTTAAAAATTCTATGGCTTGTCGATAACCCACTGAACGCATGGAAGGTAAATTTTCATTAAAATCGTATTTTTCAATTAAGTTTGCAACTTCATTTAAAAAACCGCTTTCCCACATAATTTTCAGACGTTGTTGAATACGCCCATGTAATTCTAACCGATCAGGCATAAGAGCATAATTATGGAAACTGTAACGATATGGTAAGTTTTTAGGTTGTTCTGCCTGTAGTTTTGTAATCGGCTCTCCAGTCAATTTAAAAACTTCCAAGGCACGAATAATACGCTGTTTGTCACTGACCTTGAATTTTTCACCGGCAATCGGATCGACTGCACATAATTCTGCATAAACCGCTTCCCAACCCTCCTGCTCACCTTTCGCCTCAATCTCTGCCCGTATAGCATAATCTGCACTGGGTAGATTATCTGACAGACCTTCGAGCAAAGCTTTAAAATACAGCATGGTTCCACCGACCAGAATCGGAGTCTTACCACGGGCATGAATATCATCAATTAAACGGCTAGCATCTTCGACAAAGTTGGCCGCAGAATACACTTCGAGTGGACTGATAATATCAATCAGGTGATGCGGATAACGCGCCAATTCCTCTTTAGAAGGCTTGGCAGTACCAATGTCCATTTCCCGATAAACCAGCGCAGAATCGACCGAAATCAGCTCAAAATTTCCTTGCTCATATAGCTCACATGCCAAAGCAGTTTTGCCACTTGCAGTTGGCCCCATTAAATTGATGACCGGCAATTGATTGGACATGTAAAACTACTCTCCTCGAGCAAAAAGTTTATCTAGTTGAGCCAATGGAAAGGCGCGCCAGGTTGGACGGCCATGATTACATTGACTGGCAAATTCGGTTTGTTCCATCTGACGCAATAAAGCATTCATTTCCGACAAACTCAGGATACGATGCGCTCGCACTGCACCATGACAGGCCATACCTGCCAGAATCTGGTCACGCTTCTGCAATAGACTTTGTGCCTGATCACCCGGATCTAAATCATTCAATAATTCAGGAATCAGGGCATCAAAATCGGCCTTGTGTAGAATAGCCGGTACACCACGTACAATGACCTGCTCATCACCATACTGGTCAATTTCCAGACCCAAACGTGCTAGTTGCTCCTTAAGTTCTTCTACCCGCATCGCCTGCATCCGGCTAATGTTTACGACCTTTGGAATCAGCAGTTGCTGTGACGTCCAGAATTCAGGTTTATCCCAGGCTGATTTCATCTGCTGCAAAACGATACGCTCATGCGCCGCATGCATATCGACAATAATCAGACCTTCGGTATTTTGCGCCAGAATGTAGATACCATGTAACTGGGCAATGGCAATACCCAATGGATGCTCATCCACTTTGGCCTTTACATGTGTCTGAAAAGACTGCTCAGGACTGAATACTTCAGTTTCCGACCTTTCTCTCAGCGGAGCTAAATAATTTTGCAAGGCATTATTCAGCTGCTGTGAACCCGAATAAGATTTACGGTAATCTGGGGAATAATGCACCGTTTGTGGACCTGAAGATGCAAAATCGGTCAGTACATCTGAAGTTTCATTTTCACTTAAGGCAGATGTCGTTCTCACCACCTGCGGCTGAGAACGCGCAGTCTGATGCAGACTGAACTGTTCCTGATAACGTGGTTGCGGGGCCGTCAAGCCAGGCTGCTGATCCTGTTTCATTGCTTCGGCCAGATCCGCAGTTGCGGTCTGGAATTGTGCCAGCGTTTCTTTGGCATAATGCCGCACAAACTCATGTACTTCACGCTGATTCAGGAAGCGAATTTCATGCTTGGTCGGATGGACGTTCACATCCACATTTTCTGGATCAACTTCTAAAAACAGTAAATAAGCCGCATGCTGATGCCCATGCAAGATGCCGTCATAGGCCATCCGCAAGGCATGAGAAATGGTTTTGTCTTTGACAATCCGGCCATTCACATAGACATACTGCAAATCAGCCTGTGCACGTGCATCTGAAGGATGGCCAAGCCAGCCAGACAAACGCATGTTGATACTGTCTGCATCGATCCAGTAGGCATTTTCAGTAAACTGGCGGCCAAGCAATTGCTGTACCCGTTGAAAACGCAAAGCGCCGCTATCCGCCACGGGTAAATTCAGCTTGATGCTTTCATTATGTTCCAGCACAAACCGGATATCAAAATGCGTTAACGCCATACGGCGCACAATTTCTTCGATATGACCAAATTCAGTGCCCGGTTTTTTCAGGAATTTACGCCGTGCAGGCACATTGAAAAACAAATCCTGAACCCGGATATGTGTCCCTTTCGAAGCTGCGACCGCTTGAATTTCCTGATGATCAAAAGCCGTGCCATTGACTTCGACCTGATAACCGATGCCCTCGTCATTTTGACTGCTGATCATGGTCAGGCGAGAAACTGCAGCAATCGACGCCAGTGCTTCGCCACGAAAGCCCAGACTGCTAATCGCATACAGCTCGTCAGCGCTCTGGATCTTGCTGGTAGCATGGCGCATCACGGCCAAAGCTAGATCTTCGGAATGAATTCCGCGTCCATTGTCGATGATTTCAATTAAAGTACTACCACCCTGTTCGACCCGAATGATCAGTTCCGTCGCACCCGCATCAATCGAGTTTTCCAGTAATTCCTTGACCACAGAAGCCGGACGTTCAATGACCTCACCTGCGGCAATCTGGTTGGCAAGTGCAGGATCAAGGGCACGAATACGGCGCAGACTTAAATCATTCGACATGTGAGAATTGGCGCTCCAGAGCTTCTCGTAAGGCAAGATTCGATGAAATCAGACTTGCAGTACGGGTGAGCTCATCTTCAGATTTTAAAATTTCAATAATCAGGTCAGCTTGCGGAATTTCATCGCCACCTTTGGACGGCCATTCAAATAAAAATAGCGCATTCGGTGTTTCCAGATAATCCCGGATGCCCATCAATTCCAGCTCATACGGGTCATTCAGACGATACAAGTCAAAATGAAAAATATCCTGACCATTGATTTGATAGGGTTCGACCAATGTATAAGTTGGACTTTTCACTGAACCTTTATGACCCAGCTGTTGCAAATAATAACGCGTTAACGTCGTTTTTCCTGCCCCCAGGTCACCAATCAGATACACGACTCCCGCAGGGAAATTTTCCGCCAGAACCTTGGCCAGTTTTTGGGTATCGTCTTCATGATTTAAAGTGACACTAAATGAATAAGGCATATTACTCACGACATGATGCAAAAGAATAAATATGATAGCATCGCCACGCTTTAAAAGCCTATTCACCCGTGTGAGAAACTGTATTTTTTCACAGCATCTGTTCCTTAAGAGGTTAATCTGCCTGCCATGCAACCGACTGTTGAATTTAACCCGCCCATGCTGAATGGAGTCAGTGCCAGTAAAGTGTTTTTGCCAGCCAGTCCGGATGCGCCCCTGACAGTTTTTGCTTATTTATGCACGCAATTTGCGCATATTACAGCAGATGAATGGCGGTCCCGTTTCAACGAGGGACTGGTCTATAATGCCCAAGGCAATCAATTAACAACAGAAAGTCCATTTCAAGCCAATAGCCACTGTTTCTATTACCGCTTTTTGGCACATGAAGTGCATGTTCCTTTTCAACATCAGATTTTATTTGAAAATGAGCATTTCATGGTGGTCGATAAACCGCATTTTTTGACCATGAGCCCGACCGGACAATATGTGCAGGAAACGCTACTGGTTCGTCTTAAAAAGCAAACCGGCAATGAGCATTTAACGCCCATTCACCGGCTGGACCGTGAAACGGCAGGTGTGGTCCTGATTTCCAAATGTGTGGAATCACGTGGCCTGTACCAGCAGTTATTTGCTACACGGCAGGTGCAAAAAACCTATCATGCAATTGCGGCGTATAACCATAGTTTAAAATTCCCATTGGTCACACGTTTGAGAATGCAAAAAGGTCAGCCTTTTTATACCATGCACGTGCTAGACGGAACGCCAAATAGCGAGACAGCGATTGATCTGCTGGAACACAACACAGAATGGGCCAAATATGAGTTGAAACCGCATACTGGCAAGCAGCATCAATTACGGGTGCACTTGAATCATCTGGGTATTCCGATCCGTCATGATCCCTTTTATCCACAGGTAGTGCACAAGGCGGAAGATGATTTTTCTGCACCTTTAAGTTTATTGGCTAAACATATTCAATTTATCGATCCGATCACGCAAAAAAGCCTAAATTTCAGCTCGCAACTTGAATTGACACTGTAAATCGCTTGTCATTACAGATTATTTTCTAAAATCGGTCGCTTTAAGATTGAATTTCAAACATAATTGATTAGAATAAAGGCGAAAAGTTAAGTAATTTAAAGCTTTAAAAATATTATGAGAAAAACTGAAGTTTATCAAATTCGCTTGGACTCGCAAGAGAAGAAACAAGCCTTTGCAGTATTTAAGCAATTGGGGATTACGCCAGCTCAGGCTGTGCGTCTTTTTTTCAAGCAGGTGGTGATTACCAAATCGATCCCCTTCTCGATTGAAAACCAGAATATCAATCTGGAACAGCTGATCCGACTACGTAAGCTGAAACAAAACGAAGCTAAAACCGAGCAAAATGCGCTTTCCAGTTCTGCCATGAATCTACTGGATGATCAGGAGATTGCATTGGATGATGATCATCTTGATTTATTTGAAGAACTGAATGCTATTTTGGGTGAAAGCGACAAAATTTAACATTGTTGCATTTCCAAACAATTTCTAAAGCCTGCCACTCACAAACTTCGCTATGCTTGATGCTGATAATCAATAAAAAATTAGCTGGAGTATGCAATGCTCGTACGACGCGCCCAGTCAGCAGACCTGAATCAACTGGCGATATTATTTGATGAATATCGACAGTTTTATGGTACGTCTTCCAATCCTGAACTCTCTTACCAATTTTTAAAACAGCGTTTTGAAGATGGACAGACTGTTATTTTTATCAATACCAAAGATGATACCTTTACCGGCTTTATTATCCTGTATCTGGGTTTTTCTTCGGTGGCCTGCTCGACTTATTATATTCTGGATGATGTGTATATCACGCCGGTTTTTCGGCGTCAGGGCGCAGCCAGACAACTGATTGATACCGCAATTTTATTTGCCAAACATGAACAGGCCTTAAGAATCACCCTAGAAACCCAAAAAAACAATTATCAATCGCACAAATTATATGAATCCATGGGATTTATTAGAGACGATGAGTTTCAAACCCATCACTGTTTCCTAAAATAAGCCTTATTTTTTAATCCAATTTCAAGAGAATAAAAAAATTATTATTCAGAGCGGAATTTGGCCTGCGCCACCTGTTCCACATTTAAATACAGCCACTCTCCTTCAGCCAGTTCTGGTAAAGCTAAAGCACCAATCTGTGCACGGTGCAACTGTTCAACTTTATTGCCTACAGCAACCAGCATACGCTTCACCTGATGATAGACGCCTTGATGGATAGTCATTTGCAGACGATTTTCAGCCAATCGTGTCACTTCAGTAGCTGCAAAAATGCCTTTTTCATTTCTTAACTCGACCCCTTGCTCTAATTGCTGAATCTGTTCATCCGTGACTGGATCCGCAGTTTGCATCTGATAGACCTTGGCCACATGTTTTTTGGGATGAGTCAGCGCTTGCAGGAATTGGCCATCATCAGTCAGCAATAACAGCCCGGTAGTATCCTGATCCAGACGCCCTACACACTGAATCCCCCGATTCAGCAGAATGTCATCAAACAGGTCAAACACACTAAAATGATGGGTCGCCTGATGCGAACATTCATAGCCTTGTGGCTTGTTTAAGGCGATATAGACTTTTTCCCGATAGGTATAGCTTTTACCATAAACCTCGAAATTCAAGTTATTTAAATCCAGTTTATGTTTGGGATTGTCAATCACTTCATTTTGAATTGAAACAGCACCATTTTTAATCAGTTGCTGACAATGCTTACGAGAGCCGAAACCTTGTGACTGCAACATTTTTTCCAATAGCATCTGTTTATACCTGTATCGAGTGAAGACCTGTGCATTCTATCCTGAATCAGTCATGAATTTGGTTTCTTCCTCTGTTTTCTAGGTATCACGTGTTGAAAAGCTCTACAATAGCTTTATTTTTCACTCTATCTCTCCTACTTATGTCGCAACTTGATCTAAATCTGATTGTTCTTCTGGTATTACTGGCTTGCGGTATTTTCAGCCATAATAGTGCAGTCACCATTGCTGCAGCGGTGTTAATCGTTTTAAAAATCACGCCTCTCAGCAGTTTATTGCCCTATGTACAGGCACATGGTTTAAATATCGGCATTATTATTCTGACCATTGGTGTTCTGACACCAATTGCCAGTGGCAAAATTTCTGGAGAAAGTATTTTAAAATCTTTCCTGAGCTGGAAGTCTTTACTGGCCATCGCAATTGGGGTCTTTGTCGCCTGGTTGGGCGGACGTGGGGTGAAACTGATGTCAAGTCAGCCAGATGTGGTGGCCGGACTCTTGTTAGGCACAGTAGCAGGTGTAGCAGTATTACGCGGTGTTCCGGTTGGCCCTTTAATTGCGGCTGGAATTTTATCGGTATTGATTGGGACGCGATAATACATCGGGTTTGAAAAATGAGATTAAAAAATCAAATAATTTTAAAAGGCTGCCTATGCGTTTTATCTGCTAACGCCAAAGATCCACGACGACCTCCATGTCGCCCGGCATCAAACTGTATCTCAAATTTTAATTGACAGAAAAATAGATATCTCACTGCAAGGTTATCCAATTCAGCTCAACCTTATTCTAGAAGATAGGACCAACTTTCTATCATTTTTTAATTTAGCAAGTAGACTGAAATATTCAGGCTTATTCCACAAACAGCAAGGCTAAACGCACTTGGTCATAAGCCATTTTAGGTGTAGTGAGTTCCACAATCGGACGCAGCTTAATAGAACCATCATCATTAAAATGTTCCGAGTTTTGACGCTTGGTCAGGCGTTTATAAATCTTGCGAACCTGTTCCACCACTTCTTCACCCGGATGGGCAACTGAAATATCCAGCCCCTGCTCTTTATGCAAACGGCCTAAATGGTTAATGATGGTTGCCGGAGTCAAACCACGTTCAGTTGCAATATCAGCAATCTCATAACCTTCTTCAAACAGTTCCCGCGTTTCATCCAATGTTGCAGTAGCATAGCTTTGTTTACCACCATTTTTGGCAATTTTCTTCTCATTGCGCTGGATTTCAACTTCGTTCAGTGTTCCACCACAATGCCGGATAAAGGCATTATGCTGTACAGTCAGATCCACATTGTCAAAATTCGCTTCGGCTTCATCAGAGAGTTCCTGAAAACGGCGATCCGCCTTAATAGCCAGAGTATCGAGCTCTAAAGCCTGCTCATTAAAACCTTTTAAACGTAAGCCATTCAAGCTTTTTAACCGCGATAGCGCTACGTACCCCTGACCCTTTTCAAAAGTATGGCTCAGGTCAATCTCGGCAGCTTCCAGAGTCATTCCTTGGGATTTATGAATGGTAATCGCCCAGGCCAGACGTAATGGAATCTGCTGGAAACTGGCAATGGTTTTACCTGCTTCATTGTCGACTGACCAGGTTTCAGGCTCCACGATTAATGTAGTTCCATCCGTCAGTTTGACTTTCGGTAGCACACCATATTCATCATCTTCTTCAAAGCCAATGACTTCACCCAGACTGCCGTTGATATAGCCCATATCGAAGTTGTTTTTCACAAACATGACTTTGGCATGTTTTTTCAGGGTTAAAGACTCTGGTGCACGCACTGAAGATTTTAAAGTCTCGATCAGCTTGTCATTGCCATCACACTGCGCATCAAACTGGCGCGGATCATTGTCAATTTCATTCAGATGTTTGAAGTTAATACTGTCCACATCCATATTATGGGTATAAAGCCGTGTATAGGTTTCGCCAATATCCTGCTGGCGTGTGGCCTGAAGCGCTGTACGATGTTCATGATTAATTGCCTGTGCACGAATGGCATTTAGAATATCATTCAGATAATCATTGCCCTGACGATGCTGCTCGGTCAGATAACAGACACGAAACTTGGCTTCCACCCAGGCATCCGACATAAAGCAGAATTTGTCACGGTTGCGTTCATCATTTTTACCAACGGGCGGCAACTGGAAAAAGTCGCCTGCAACAATCACCTGAATCCCACCAAAAGCCTCATCACTTTCCTTGAAATATTTCAGTACCTGATTGACCAGATTAAGCTGCTTGGCATGCAGCATGGAAATTTCATCAATGATCAAAACTTGTGCGTTTTCTAGATGTTCTTTCAGGTATTTACGTTCCTTCATGCGCTTTAAGTCTTCTTCAGACAAAAAGTCCTTAATTCCAATTCCCGCCCAGGTATGAATGGTCATACCATTCATGTGCGTTGCTGCAATCCCGGTCGATGCGGTAATCGCGACCGACACCTTACGGGCCTTCAGATAATTGATATATTGATTAAGTGTATAAGTTTTTCCTGCACCCGCAGAACCGGTTAAAAATACATTTTCGCCTGCTTTTAAGAGCTTAAGTGCAGTTTCCTGTTTCATAAAAGACATACCGTAAAAGAACGGCTATAGCCTAACGAGTTTTAGCGGAAAAGTTAAGCTTCATGGACATAAAAGGACTGAATCTGGTCAAGCCTGCAGGTTTAGCCAGTTAATAAAATGCTGGGCAATATTGCAGTATTCAGCTTCTGCTTTTTGATTGTTCGGATATTCCAGCTGATCAAAAATCACCTGCCCATTGACCAGACGGCAGCCCAGCATCAGCGGTAAGCGTACAGCAGGATGAGACATACGAAAGGCTAGATACTGGCCTTCCACTATTTGTTGGGCGTAACTTGCTGCCAGGCAGTTGCGGAAAATTTTGGTTTCTTCAATAATCCGGTCCAATGTTTTCAGCTCTTCAAAACGCCAGTTGAAATATAACAAGAAAGGGACCTGTGTCCGTGTTTTCCAATGAGCCAAAGCAAATTCTTTTTTCAGCTTGGCAATAATTTCCTGCTTCTGAATCTGATCATGCCAGGCAACCGCCTGACTAAACAAACTGCTCCAGCTCAGGTTTTTTGGTATGTGTTTATGATTGGAAAAATAGTCAACCAAATAGTCGCGCACATAACTGTCAAATACCGACTCTCGCATATGCCCGCCGTGCATATAAAACAGCTGCCTGAATTCAGTAAAGGTAATCTGGTAGCGCCGCAAAACAGTATAAAAGTCACGATTCTGCTGGCTTTGAGGCTGAATATACGCCAAAACTTCATCCGGAAGATGCGCGGTGATCCTATATAGATGCTGCATATACGCCTGCATCACCCGGCTCAAATTCAAGTAAACTTTCTTAGTCAGCTGATCATCCATTTTCGCCATATTGCGCAGCAACTCCATCCATTCATCCAGATACAGAATCGAGGGGCTAATCGCAATTCGTTGATCATCAAATGATTGGCGTGTGCCTTTCAATACAAATGACTGATTATGCTCACTCTGAAACCATTCATGCTGGATCGCATATTCATGTATGCTATGAATAAACAGACGTGCCGAAACATATTGAAAATATTGCAAGGTCGCCAGAATAATCTGTGGATGAATATGGTGACTATCTACAAAACTTAAGGCTGTCACCGCCACCCGCACACTGCTATGCTGGATATTGTTACTGATCCAGTCCAGCACTTCAGCAGATTGCTTGAATAGCCAATTTACCGCTCGCTGACAGTCAAACAGTGGCAATCGAGCCACCTTTTTTTGCCATAAATAAGAATGATTTTCAAAGAAATTCCGTTTAGATAACAAATCATCCCGATGCCAGACCTCGCGGTTCATCAAACGGACAAAACCGAGCAGGTTGCTCTGCTCCTGTGCATGCCGATACAGCATGCAGATATCATCAGTGTGATCAATCAGTTCCTGCAGGTTAAAACGCTCTTCAAAAGACAATGACATAATCCGGAATGTTACCGGAGGCAAAAATTGCGTAGCACTAAAACAGAATTCATCCAGACTATCCATCAATGACTGGATGGACAGAAATTCATCTTGCTGCAGATATTGCAAAGAAAAAGCCTGTTGCAAGCTTTCAAGGATTTGCTGTGGAATTTCATTCCCATACTGCACAAAGTTTTGCATCACAGGTATTGTGTATAGTCCCGCCTTGATCAGCTGCTGGTCGATAATCTCAGCCTGAACAGCCGACATCTGCTGCAGAAATGCGAATACCCGTTCTGGGCCATTGAGCCCTGCATACACCTGAGCAAAAATGAGCTGGCGTAACTGCTTGGCTTTGTCGCGCAAATATAGTGAATGCTGGGATTTTAAATCTCCAGTCAGGAAATAGATATCCTGTAGAAAGAATTCCTCCAGTGCTTCCGCCTTGCTTTTATGGAAATAAAACTGACGTTCCACCAAAGTAGACACGGCTCCTGAGTCTAATGCGGGCGGAGTATGAAACTGGATATAAAACCATCCATCCAGCAATTCAATCCGATGCTGATCCTGCTGAATTTTTAATAAATTTTGTGCATTCAGCTGACCAATCATCGCCATCTGGTCAAGATAAAGCTGTTTTAGCTCTGGAGAAATCCGCAAACATTGTTGTGCTAGTAAACTTAAAGGCGCTATCAAGCCATTCTGTTCCATACGCGCCTCGTCATCTTAGGATCATCTTATTTTTATATTGGATCATGCTGACTCCTTGATTGCCAATCAGGGCCCACTTAAAGATACATTATGGCATCACTTGCACTATAAAACAGTCATGGATTTTCATTGCTGAAAAATAATACGCAATGGTAGACCAACAGTCCAGATTTAATAGAAAACGCCTTTATTGGCCTTGTTGCCGCAGCACGCTAAGTTCGGCCAGACCGGTATAAATGTG
Organism: Acinetobacter sp. 226; assembly: GCF_048147925.1. NCBI lineage: Bacteria > Pseudomonadati > Pseudomonadota > Gammaproteobacteria > Moraxellales > Moraxellaceae > Acinetobacter > Acinetobacter sp. 226. The sequence continues at coordinate 121,209 of NZ_JAYWYX010000008.1, forward strand.
GTGTTGAAGACTCTGTCGAAATGCGATCAGCTCTTCCTGAGTATGCACCTGAGCCATCGATTGTCTTGGCATAAACTGAAAATAAAATGGCAGACGTTTGGGAAACAGTCGCTTGGGCAAAGAAGGAATTACATCGCCTTGACGTAGTAATTTTTTGAGTTGTGGTACTTTCAGGAGTGTCTGGAAATATTTGTGCTGGACAATCTTATTGGCATCAAAGCCAATCTCATAGACTTCGTCCCCACCGAGCGCTGCAAACGGGACAATATCATAATTAAACTCTTGAGCCAGTTTTAAAAATCCGTAACGTTGCTTCCAGATCAACTGATACTGCTCGCCTTTTCGTTTTAAAACTTCACGACCCCCACCCGGAAAGACCAGAATGGAATAGCCCTGCTGCATCGCAGTACGCACATAATGTTGTGTCCCATCAATAGCACCAAATTTTTTCACAGCTTCACGCCACAAGGGCACATAAAAATGGCTATGATCAGCAATGCTGACCACAGCCACTTTATGTTCGTTATAGAGATAATCAATCAGCATCGGAGAGTCGAAGATTCCGTACATGGAATGATTACCGACATACATTGCAGGTCGACTGGCATCAATATATTCGGCCCCTAAAAAAGTAGGGGTAAAATAAAGTTTGGATAAGGCACTTAAGCGTCTAATCCACTGCCCGTCATGTTTGACCTGCAAAATATGCTCCTGGCTTATGCAACGTGTTTTTGTACCAGAATTGAGCCGACTGAATAGCCTGCACCAAATGAACAAAGTACGCCATATTCGCCATCTTCAACTTCATTTGCAGTACGGTGCAAGGCAATGATTACACCTGCTGAAGAGGTATTCGCGAACTCGTTCAGAATAATCGGTACCAGACCAGGTTTGGCATTCTCCTTACCCACCACCAGCTTCAGAATCAGTTCATTCATGCTGGCATTGGCCTGGTGCAACCAGAAACGTTTCACCTCTGTTGGCGCAATATGATTTTTCTCAAGCTGAGTAGTAATCATTTTTGCAACCAGTGGGCAGACTTCTTTAAATACCTTGCGACCATCCTGACGGAAACGCTTGTCATCAATATCGGCATTTTCAGACGTATTCAGGAAACCGAAGTTATTGCGGATATTATTGGAGAACTGGGTAAATAATGAAATATCCAGAATTTCAAAACCGGTCTTGGTTTCGGTGTCTTCAATAATGGAGGCAGTGGCAACATCCCCAAAAATGAAGTGACAGTCACGTGAACGAAAATCGGTATGTGCAGAAGTAATTTCCACATTCACAAGCAACACACGGCGTGCACCTGCTTTGATCGCATCATAAGCCTGTTTCAGACCAAATGTAGCTGCAGAACAGGCCACATTCATGTCATAGGCATAGCCTTTGATTCCTAAAGCAGTTTGAATCTCAATCGCCACAGCCGGATAAGCACGTTGCAAATTCGAGCATGACAGAATCACGATATCAATATCTTCAGCGGTCACACCGGCATTTTCCATCGCCTGCTTGGCGGCAATTACACCCCACTCTGCTTGCAGTGAAATTTCGTCATCTGCACGTTCACGTAAGTTTGGACGTAAGCGTCTTGGATCAAGAATACCTGATTTTTCTACAACATAACGGCGCTGGACACCAGACGCTTTTTCAATAAACTCTGCACTAGAACCACGACGCGCTTCAATTTCGCCTGCAGCGATTTTGTCAGCATTTTCGTGATTAAACAGTTCCACATAAGCATTTAAACTTTCAACTAATTCTTCATTGGTGATGACGTGTTCCGGATGGAATAAGCCCGTACCCGTAATGCGGATGCCCATGTAAAACTCCTTCTCTGAATTACCTATATCTTAACTGATTCCAAGACGATCCCATACTTTTTGCAAGCGAGTTGGAGACACGGGTGCTTTTGTTTTCATCGGTTGTGAAAACAATGAGATTCTTAACTCCTCGACCATGAAATACAATTCTTTCAGACGAGGGTCATCTTTAAACTGAAATAATTTTTCCATCCATTGATCAATTTGGTCAATGGCGGAATTGTCCCTTTGTAGATTATTGGGCAAGCGCTCTAAACGCAAGATCAAGGCTTTTAAATAACGTGGAAATTCAATCCAGACATCAGACGGTTTACGATAAACAAAATCAGAAAGGCTCATTAAATCAAGCTGATCTTCAATATCATTGATATTTTTTTCAAACACAGAATGGTCTAAAACCAGCAATTTCCGGCGGATTTCCTGCCACTGGATATAAATATCCGTGATCTCTTTCAGGGCGACCTGCCCATGACTTAAGAAAGATTTTTTTACATCTTCTACCAGCTTTTGGAACTCTTGCGCATTGACAGGAAGCTCATTTATGGACATTTGCAGTGTGGCATAAACTAACATTTGTTCCAGTTGTGCCTTGTCACCGAGTGGTGAATAAGCCAGCGCCAGAGGTTTGGAAATCTGTTTTTTCAACTGGCGGGTCAAGTCTCCGAGTTGCATATGTACCAGTCGGATCACTCCTTCACGATGTTTTTTGACCGCTTCAGCCTGATCATTAAAAGTCTGAATCACTACACCCGATTCATCTTTCTGCTCCAAGTCAGCAAAAGCTTTGGCCGGAACCAGCGCCTGATACTGCTTGACCACAACACCGGTGACTTTTTGCGAGGCTTCAAATACAAAGCTTTCCGGGAAAGTTGTAAATTCACCTTTAAGCTGTTTGACCGGACTATGCGTTTCAGTCCGGCAGCGCGCTTTCAGCTCAGCAAGATCACGGCCCTGCTCAATGACACGACCTTTTTCATCAGTCACTTTAATAAAAGGCAACAGATATTGGTCTACCCGGTCAAAGCTGAAATCTTTCTCCGTGATTTGTTCGCCTCGCAGCTGGAAGGCCAAGAAACTAAAAATATGTTTCTGTAAATCCTGCGCATCTACTTTTGCCATGAGTTTTCGTGCAGTATCCGGAATTGGCACCAGATTACGGCGCTTGTCTTTTGGCAAAGACTTTAGTAATGCTTCAATCAGCTCCAGACGCCAGCCGGGAATCCCCCATGACCAGATCCCTTCATCGACCTGTGCCAAGGCTTGCAGTGGAATTTTAACTGTCGCACCATCCTCATCATGACTCGGGTCAAAACGATAGGTTGCAGCCAGACGCAGGCTACCATTCTGCAAATAGTCCGGGAATTGTTGTGTGGTTGGACGATCATTTAGCCACAGCGCATCGTCATCAACAAATAAATAACGCGGATTCTGCGGCTCTACTGTGGCACGCCAGTCTTCAAAACTACGCCGGCTGGCCACTTCAGGCGGCACTTTAGACGCATAGAACTGGTAAATGGTTTCTTCATCTACGACCAGGTCACGACGGCGCAGCTTGTCTTCTACCCGCTCGACTTCTTCCAGTTTAAGCAGATTATGTTTTAAAAATGGTGGAGTAATGCCTAAATGCCCAGTGGTTAAAGCATCCCGTAAGAAGATTTCATGTGCAGCTGCCTGATCAACTTTTTCATAATTGATCGGACGCTTTGGCTCAATGATCAGACCAAACAGGGAAATCTGGTCATAGGCATTCACTACACCGGCTTTTTTCGACCAGTGCGGTTCAAAATAATGATGCTTGAGCAGGTCACGTGCGGCCAGCAGAATCCATTCCGGTTCAATCTTGGCAAGGGTACGTAAATACACTTGGGAAGTCTCGACCATTTCAAAGGCCATCACCCACGGCGTATTGGTCTTGTGCAAGGTAGAAGCCGGGAAAATCCGTGCTTTTTGCTGACGTACTGCCATAAAGACATTACGCTCATCGGTCTTGTTGGCGATAAACGATAAGAGACCGGTCAACAAGGCACGGTGCAGATTTTCATAACTGGCTTTCTTTTCATTAAATGACAGTTTTAAGCCCTTAGCCAAATCCACCAGCTGCTCATGAGTTTTCTTCCATTCACGCAGACGCAACCAGCTCAGGAAATGATTTCGTGCAAAAGTACGGCGCTTATTTTCACTCATGCTGTCGCGGTTATTGTGCAGCGTCTCCCAGAGTTTGAGATAGAACAGGAAATCAGAATCGGCTTCACGGAATAATGCATGCTTCTGATCCGCCTGCATCTGCTTGTCTGCCGGACGCTCACGCGGGTCCTGAACTGCAAGTGCTGCCACAATCACCAGCACTTCATTCAACGCTCCAAAATGTGCACCACCAAGAATCATACGGGCCAGACGTGGATCGATCGGCATTTTCGCCATTTGTTGACCGATCTTGGTTAACCCCCCTTGCGTTTCCCCTTTTTTAAAGGAGGAAGAAGTTACGGACTGCTTTTCATCACTAACTTGAGGAGAATTTTTCTCAGCCATTGCACCCAGTTCAATCAGGAGCTTGCGGCCATCATTTACCAGACGATGATCTGGTGGCTCAATGAAGTCGAAGTCTTCGAGTGAACCCAACCCCAGACTTTGCATCTGCAAAATTACAGATGCCAGGTTAGTTCGCTTGATTTCCGGTTCGGTAAACTCTGGACGGCTCAGGAAGTCTTCCTCAGAATACAGACGAATACAGACACCCGGTGCAATACGGCCACAGCGGCCTTTACGCTGATTGGCTGCTGCCTGAGAAATGGCTTCAATCGGCAGGCGCTGCACCCGTGAACGATAGTTATAACGCGAAATACGGGCAAAACCGCTATCAATCACATACCGGATATTCGGAACGGTTAAAGCCGTTTCTGCCACGTTGGTGGCAATAATAATACGTCGTCCGCCCCCAGAAGGATTAAAGATTTTCTGCTGTTCGGCCAGCGCCAGACGCGCATATAAAGTTAATACTTCAGTATGGCGTGGCCCGTGTTTGATCAGGGTTTCCTGTAACTCACGAATTTCCTGCTCCGTACTGGCAAAAATCAGGATATCGGCGTGTTCAGGATGGCCTTTTTCCTGTGCATCCTGAAAGCATTCTTCGACTGCTTTGACCACAGCGCGAGGCAGATTTTCTTCAAAGTCATCAAACTCGTCATCATCACTACCGCCAATGCTCATTTCCGAGATCGGGCGATAACGCAGCTCAACCGGGAAGCTGCGGCCTTCCACTTCAAAAATTGGCGCACCATTAAAGTAACTGCTAAAACGGTTTACATCCAGGGTTGCTGAAGTAATGATGACTTTCAGATCAGGACGACGCGGCAACAGCTGCTTCAGATAGCCCATAATGAAGTCGATATTCAACGAACGTTCATGCGCTTCATCAATAATAATCGTGTCATATTTGGTCAGGTAACGGTCATGCGTCAGTTCGGCCAGTAAAATACCGTCTGTCATCAAACGCACAATTGAATCTTGCGAACCCTGTTCTGTAAAACGAACTTTAAAAGAGATTGATTCCCCAAGTTTTTCACCGACTTCTTCAGCAATACGCTGTGATACGCTGCGTGCTGCCAGTCGGCGCGGTTGGGTATGCCCGATCATTCCAGTCAGGCCACGTCCAGCCAGCATGGCAATTTGCGGTAACTGGGTAGTTTTACCAGAACCGGTTTCACCCGCTACAATAATGACCTGATGCTTTTGAATCGCGGTAATCAGCTTGTCAGCATACTGGGTTACCGGCAAATCCTGATTCAGCTTGATGTTTGGAATATGCTCAAGCCGTTGCCGTACTTTCAGATTGGATTTTTCAAATAATTCCTGATACTGCTTGGCATTTGCGTCTTTCCCCTTTTTCAGTCGATTTAAACGGTGACGGTCACGCGCCATTACCCATTGATCTACATTTAAATGACTCTGCACAGAGAAAACACCCACATCAAAAAACTGGAAAGGTTTATTTTACTTGGTTCATCAGATTTCAGATAGTCGTAGTTCTGTTAAGTACTGGGCAATTTAACGTTACTCGTTTAATTTCACTCATTTTAGCGCAATAAATCTGGCAGCATGATCATCTCCCTGAGATCTGTCTACATGATTAGATTTAAGTATGAATCCGAATTTACGATTGATATTTAAATTAATTTCCGGAAAACATGCTTTTTTTCTGAATGACCCTTGAATTTTTTGGTTTCAACATCATGTTTGCTAGAGTGAGGAAAAAGAGATAATTTTGTCATCAGGCCATCATTTTGATGCTGCTAAGTGAACAAAGTTATTTTGCTAAGGCGGAGCATTTTTACTTAATTCGGTTTTTCCGATATTTATAATGTAAAAATACCATTTTAGCATTCACCAGAATTTCGATACTCTTATTCAAAATCAAAGACTACCTCAATCATGGAGACAATGATGAGCTTAATTAATACTGAAGTTAAACCATTTAAAGCAACTGCATTCCAAAACGGCAAATTCATTGAAGTTACAGAAGCTGACCTGAAAGGCAAATGGTCTGTTGTATTCTTCTATCCAGCTGACTTCACTTTCGTTTGCCCGACTGAACTTGGTGACCTTGCTGACAACTACGCTGAATTCCAAAAACTAGGCGTTGAAATCTACTCAGTTTCTACTGACACGCATTTCACTCACAAAGCTTGGCACGATTCTTCAGAAGAAATCAAAAAAATCCAGTACGTAATGGTTGGTGATGCTAACTGGACGCTTGCTAAAAACTTTGACGTATTAATCGAAGCTGATGGCCTTGCTGATCGCGGTACTTTTGTCATCGATCCAGAAGGTAAAATCCAAATCGTTGAAATCAACGCTGGTGGTATCGGCCGTGATGCTCAAGAACTTCTTCGTAAAGTTAAAGCAGCTCAATACGTACATGCTCACCCAGGCGAAGTTTGCCCAGCTAAATGGAAAGAAGGCGATGCAACTCTTGCTCCTTCAATCGACCTAGTAGGTAAAATCTAATTTTAATTAGATTGAAGTGATTCAAAAAAACCACGCTCTTTAGCGTGGTTTTTTATGGTTTAAACTTTTATGTCAGCGCAATACGGGATTTTATTAGGACTTTAAAAGGACTTTTAAAATTTCCGTCCAAATTTTTTCTTTTTTAATTATTTAAAATTCAGGCATATCTTTTGCTTCTCTTTCTCATAATCCTTACCCATTCTTACAATTCAGCTATACATCTCTAGCATCACATAGCATAAGTTCGAATGACAAGATAAGAAATATTCAGTGGAGGAACGCATATGCAAAAACTGCTTACCGTGATTTCTTGGAAATACAATCCTTCAAGTCGCCACCTGAAAATTGTATATAGTAATGGCCATACCGAGCTATATCACCCCGTACCTGAATTTATTTATGACAACCTGTTAAGACGCCAAGACAAAGCCGCATTCGTAGAAAAATATCTCGAATACAATTTGCATTTTAATAAAATTTGCATGGATTAAAACAAATCCGTTTTAACGGAACTCCACCATCAGCAAACCTGCGCCTATGGGTACTGTCATCATAATAAAACGTGGGTCTTGCTGAATTAAGGTGATAAATTCTTTCACTTCTGCTGCATGCGAAACAACATTATCGACTACCAGCAAACCGCCTTTGACCTTGAGCAACCGGCTTAAATGTGGCCAGTAACTGACATAGGCATCTCGTTCGGCATCCAGTAAAATAAAATCAAATACTTCTTGCGTTGCTTCTAGATAAACTTGAGCATCTCCCACTTTAAAATCGATCAAATCTGCCAGATCAATTTCTGTCGCATATTGCTTGGCCTGATCAACCCGTTCTGCATCACGTTCAAGAGTTGTAATCTTGGCTTGAGTCTGGCGTGCAGCTTTAGCCAGCCATAAGGTTGAATAACCGGTAGACGTACCAATTTCCAGTATCTTTTTGGATTGTTGTACACGAACCAGCATAGATAAAAATTGGCCAGATTCGGGCTCTATATTGCGATATCGGTGTAGTCGATCATTCTGCTTCAGGTCATGCATATGAAATTTTTCATATAATTCCTGCATGAATTTTTCAAATTTATCTGGATTCATTATCTCTCTTCCCTGAGTCTTGCTAGCTTAAAGTGCCTGAATCAATTTAAAACGTTCCACCTCCCGGTCATCGTTCGTGGTAATGGTTTCAGTGAACATGGTTAAAGGGCGTACCCAAATCGAATAATCCCCATAGAGACATTGATATACCACCAGTTTTTCTTCAGTTTCACTATGGTTCGCCACATGAAACACCTGATAAAGCTGACCCTTGTAATGCTGATAAATACCGCGTTGTAATTCCATCACTAAATCCTCCTCAATACATTCTAAATATTAACCTAAAATAGCAAACATAACGGCAAACTACTTGAAAATTCCCATTTAATCCATATATAGGAAATTGAAATTGATAGTGAATTTCTTAAGCTATCCAAAAAATCGATTGATTATATAAAAACAACCTGTTTTACCTATTCAATCGATTATCCTATCATGGCTGTATCAAATAAACATTTACTCCTCTGGAGGCGTTAGCAATGTTAGACCAAAATACTTCTGCCCAACTTAAAACCTTACTTGAGCGCCTTGAAGGCCCGATTGAACTGGTGGCTACCCTGGATGGCTCTGACAAGTCAGACAAGATCAAGGAACTGGTCGAAGAGATTGCGGCACTTTCTGATCAGGTGACTGCCCGCTTTGATGGCAGCAACAAACGTGTGCCAAGTTTCGGTATTGCCAAAGCCGGTGAACAGCCACGCGTGTTCTTTGCAGGTTTGCCGATGGGACATGAGTTTACTTCCCTGATTCTGGCATTGCTGCAAACTTCCGGTTATGCACCCAAAGTCTCTGATGAAGTGCTGGAGTCGATTAAAGGCCTGGGCATTCAATCCGACTTTGAAGTGTTCGTCTCCTTAAGCTGCCATAACTGTCCGGATGTGGTTCAGGCACTGAACCTGATTGCGATCTACAACCCGGGTACCACAGCCACCATGATTGATGGTGCCTTCTTCCAGGATGAAGTCGAAGAACGCAAGATCAT